>DATFXS010000204.1:0-4656 GCA_035315605.1 Polyangia bacterium | reverse complement strand
ATGCGCGCGTACCAGCCGCTGGCGTCGATCACCACCGGCTCGCCGCGGTGATCCAGGGCGTGGACCCGCACGCTGCGCGCCCGGGGCACGACGGCCTGAAAGCCATCGAGGCTCAAACAGCCTTCATAGAATTCCACAAATTCGGGACCGAGCTCCAGTCGCGGATTGGCGATGACGTGGAACGGAACGGGCCTCCGTTCGGTGGCTTCGGATTCTCCCGTGTCCTCGATTACGGCTAATTGAAGCGATAAGCCGATTTGCGGCGCCGCTAGACCCACGCCCGGTGCCTCGTGCATCGTAATTCGCATGAGCTCGATGAGCCTTTGGATCTCGGGCGAACGAATTTCTTCGGGCTCAAGGGTTTTCCCTGACTGCCGGAGCACCGGTTCACCGACTTGAACTATGTGTAAACGCATGAACAAATTCTGCCTCAATTCCCGCCTGGCAAAATCTTTCGCTGCCCACTTCTCTTTGTGCGCAGCGGAACGACATTTGTCGGGACCCGCGGGGCGGGGGCAAATGCGAGGCGAGCCATGATTAGAGTCCTGGTAGTCGATGACCATGACATCGTGAGGGATGCGCTGGCGAGCTTGCTCGGCGACGTATCGGACTTCGAGGTCGTGGGGGTGGCATCCAGCATTCGCGATGCGCTGCCGCTGCTGGACAGCGCGCGGCCCGACATCGTGCTGGCGGACCTGTCGCTGGGCGACGGCAGCGCCGTCGAGCTGGTGCGCGCACTGAGGCGCGGCAAGCTGAAGGGCCGGGTCATCGTGATCACCGGCTTCTCAGACGAGTTCGCGGCTGCGGAGGCGCTGACGGCCGGGGCGAACG
Organism: Polyangia bacterium; assembly: GCA_035315605.1. GTDB lineage: Bacteria > Myxococcota_A > Polyangia > Fen-1088 > Fen-1088 > JADGRB01. The sequence continues at coordinate 3,825 of DATFXS010000204.1, read as the reverse complement.
GGTACGTCCTGAAGTCACAGCCGACGGTGGAGCTGCTGGAAGCGATCCGGACGGTCGCCGACGGGCGCAAGTACGTGGCCCCGACGCTGGAACGCCGATTGGCGCTGCGATCGATCGCCAGCGAGACGGCGGCGACGGGCGGCGCGGTCGGTCTCGAGCGGTTGTCGCCGCGCGAGGTCGAAGTCTTCCGCCTGGTGGTCGCGGGATCCTCGAGCAAGGATGTGGCGCGGCGGCTCTGCATCAGCGTGAAGACCGTCGAGACGCATCGCACGAACATGAACCGCAAGCTGGCGGTGCGGACGACGGCGGATCTGGTCCGCTTCGCGGCCGCGCACGGCATCGCGGTGGCGCCGCGCGCCGACGTCGCGGCCGTTCCCGACCTTGGCGAGCGCGCGATCGGCCGTCGCGACGGCCTGGCCTAGTTCCTCCGCGCGCTAACGGCAGGTCGTCGCGAGCTGGCCGAGGTTCTGGATCAGCGTCTGGTAGTTCGAGGGCGGGTTGTTCGAGATGTTGACGCCGATGACGCCGTTCATGATCTGGTTGTTCAGCGTGGCGGCGGGCAGGTTCGACCAGCTGTCGCTCATCGACGAGGCGCCATAGCTGGTATCGACGGCGATCGTCTTGCCGGTCAGCGAGTGGATGTAGGGGTAGGTCGCGGTCGCGGCGTTGTAGTAGCCGGTCGCGCCGGCGGACTCGATGAAGTTGCCGTTGTTGCCGACGCCCGTGGTCCAGACCAGGTCGTAATCGGCCAGCTTCATCTGGCACCAGAAGTTGTTGGTGTCGGCGTCGGCGTTCCAGGTGGTGTGGTTGATGGCGACCACGGCGTTCGGCATGTTGGTCTTGATCGCGCAGGTGATGTCGGCGGCCAGCTGACCTAGCTCGGCCATCGTCAGCGGGCTCGACTGCGTGCTGGCCGTGTACTGGATGAAGTCGCCCTCCAGGAACCAGACCAGCGGCTTGGTCGGCCAGGCGGTGTGGGTCATCTGCGCGTAGCTCGCGTACATCTGGATGATCTTGGCGCGGTTGGCCTTGATCAGCGCGGCGCCGCCCGTCGACAGGTTGGCGCCGTTCGGGTTCTGGTTCTGATCGGGCAGGCCGTTCATGTGCCCGTAAAACCCGATCATGTAGGCGTAGTAGACAGGGACGAGGTTCGTGCCCGCCACCCGGCTGGTCAGCCACGAGCAGCCGCTGCACGAGGGGAATGTCCCGTCGGAGCGGACGTTGGACTCGACCCAGTCCGCCACCATCTGCAGATAGTTGTACGAGCTGAGGGATCCGCTGCCGCTCGGGTTCTGACGGCCCCACGCGAAGTTGCAGCCGAATGGATTCAAATTGGGCGCGTTCGCGGCGTTGCAGCGCGGACCCGCCGCCACGCTGCACGCAGGCGCTGTCGTGCCGCCGGTTCCCGTCGTGCCGGCCGTGCCGGTCGTGCCAGCTGTTCCGGTGGTGCCGCCGCGCCCGGCGCTGCCCGTCGATCCGGAGCTGCCCGCGGAGCCCGTCGTGCCACCGCGTCCAGCGCTGCCGCCGGTTCCGGCGCCGCCGCCAGACCCTGTCGTGCCGCCGCGACCCGTGGTGCCGGCAGTGCCGGTGGTTCCAGCGGCGCCGCTCGTGCCGCCGGACCCGGTGGTGCCGCCTCGGCCCGTGGTGCCGCCACTGCCGGTGGTTCCCGCGGCACCGGTCGTGCCCGCGGCGCCGGTCGCGCTGCCGCCCGCGCCGGTCGTGCCGGCCCCGCCGCTGTCGCCGGCCGACCCGCTGGTCCCGGCCACGCCGCTCGTGCCGCCGGACTGGCCGTCGCCCGCGGCGCCGGAGCTGGCGCCGCCCGAGCCCGGCCCGCCTCCCGGCGAGCCGCCGCCGCAGGACGCCGCCGCCAGCACGACCAGGCACAGGCCGACCGCCCGGGCGATCGCGAGGGGCGCCGGTCCGGGGCGCCGATCGAAGCGCGTGCTGTGCATCGGGAGCCTCCTAAGCGAAAGCGGCGGAAGTCTTGTTAACAAACTCCCGACCCGACGAGAAGAGTAGCACGGTCGGGGTGTTTCGGCTCAGGAAGTCCGACGGAAAACGGCGCCTTGCGCGCGGGCGCGCGAGGGCCTAGAGCTAGCCGCATGAACACGCGCGCGCTGGGACGACAGGGCCTCCGGGTGTCGGCGATCGGCCTCGGCTGCATGGGGATGAGCGACTTCTACGGTCCTGCCTCGGAGGACGAGGCGATCGCGACCATCCACGCGGCGATCGACGACGGCGTCGATTTCATCGATACGGCCGACATTTACGGGCCATTCACCAACGAGCGGCTGGTGGGGCGCGCCCTGCGCGGCCGCCGCGACCGGGTCGTGCTGGCGACGAAGTTCGGCAACGTGCGCAGCGAGGACGGGAAGTGGCTGGGCATCGACGGCCGGCCGGAGTACGTCCGCAAGGCCTGCGACGCCTCGCTGCAACGCCTGGGCGTGGACCAGATCGACCTCTACTACCAGCACCGCGTGGACCGGACGGTGCCGATCGAGGAGACGGTGGGCGCGATGGCCGATTTGGTGCGCGCGGGTAAAGTTCGTTTCCTCGGGTTGTCGGAGGCGTCGGCCGGGACAATCCGGCGCGCACACGCGACGCATCCGATCTCGGCGCTGCAGTCCGAATACTCGCTCTGGACGCGCGATCCCGAGGCGGAGATCCTGCCGACGTTGCGCGAGCTCGGCATCGGCTTCGTCGCTTACAGTCCGCTCGGGCGTGGCTTTCTGACCGGGCGCTTTCGCGGTGACGCTGATTTCCGCGAGAACGACTTCCGCCGCAACCATCCCCGCTTTCAGGGCGACAACTTCGCCGCCAACCGTGTGCTCGTCGAACGGCTGCGCACGGTCGCGGACGACAAGAAGATCACCCTTGGGCAGCTCGCGCTCGCGTGGGTGATGGCGCGCGGCGATGAGATCGTTCCGATCCCGGGCACGACCACACGCAAGCACCTGGCGGAGAACCTCGCCGCCGCCGACATCTCGCTCAGCGCCGACGATCTCGCGCGTCTCGACGCCGCCGCGCCGCACGGCGCGACCGCGGGCGACCGGTATTCCGAAGCCGGCATGCGCTCGATCAACGGCTGACGTCAGCCGTCGAGCAATCCGAGGAACGCCTTCTCATCCAGCGTCGCGACGCCGAGCTTGGTCGCCTTGTCCAGCTTGGTGCCCGGACTCTCGCCGACGACCAGGTAGTCGGTCTTGCTGGAGAGGCTGTTCGTCACCTTGCCGCCCAGCGCCTCGATGCGCGCCTTCGCTTCCTCGCGCGAGAACTTCTCGAGCGTCCCGGTGATCACGAACGTCTTGCCGAGCAGCGGCCCGCCCCGCGGCTGGCGCTGCTCTTCCAGCCGCACGCCGGCGCGGCGCAGCTTCTCCACCAGCTCGTGCGTCTCGGGTCGGTCGAAGAACTCGCGCACGGCGCCGGCGATGACGTCGCCGACGCCGTCGATCGCCGCAATCTCCTCGGCGGGCGCGGCCGCGATCCGATCGATCGAGCCGAACGCGTCGGCCAGCGCCCGCGCCGCCCGCTCGCCCACGTGGCGGACGCCGAACCCGTAGAGCAGCCGGTCGATGGGGCGGTCCTTGGCCGCGTCGATGGCGGCGCGCAGGTTCGCGATCGACCGGTCCTTGAAGTTCGTCAGCTGTCCGATCTGCTCTTCGGTCAGGAAGAAGATGTCCGCCTGATCGGCGATCAGCCGCTTCTCCAGCAGCTCGCTCGCCGTCCGCTCGCCCAGATGCTCGATGTCCATCGCGCCCCGGCCCGCGAAGTGAACGATCCGCCCCCAGATCTGGGCCGGACAGCGCAGGTTCGGGCAGCGCGCCA
>DATFXS010000203.1:0-8139 GCA_035315605.1 Polyangia bacterium | reverse complement strand
ATCCGAGCAGCCCGAACGCGAACACCCGTCCCAGCCGGAAGAGGTGGCCCTCGGTGGTGATCACCAGCAGCACGGTCGCGACCGTGATTGCGATGATCGCGACGCGCGGCGTGCCGTGGCGCTTGTCGCGCGCCGCCATCGCCGCCGGCAGATAGCCGAGCTCGCCGACCGCCTTGAAGACGTTGTAGCAACCGATGAACGCGACGTTCGCCGCCACCAGCAGGAAGCCCGCGCCGGTCAGCGACACCGCCACCATCAGCGCGCGCCCGCCGTACGCCTCGGCGATCGCCGCCAGCAGCGCCGGGTGAGGGCCGATCGCGCTCGCCTGGGCCGCCTCGACGGCGATGACCGTGAACGTCGGCACCGTCACGACCAGGCTGATCACCACCAGCGTGCCGGCGATCCGCAGGACCCGCCGGCGCGGCTCCCGCACCGCCGGGGCCAGCTGCCCCAGCGATTCCAGGCCCGAAAACGCCAGCCACGCCGCCGCGAAACCGGTCGCCGTCTCCGTCCAGCGCTCCGACGCGATCTGATGCAGGTTGCTCCAGACCGCCATCCACTTGGTGGGCGTCAGCTGGGCCAGCACGGCCGCCACCAGCGCCCCCTCGCAGACAAGCGCCGCGATCGCCAGCGCCAGCGCGACGCGCGGCAGCTCGCGCACACCCACCCAGTGCAGCGTCCCGAGCAGCAGCAGCGCCACGACCGACAGCACCGGGATCTCGTGCGCGAATGGGCGCACCGCCGCGATGTAGTGCAGCGCCGTCACGACCGAGATGGCGATGGTCAGCAGGTAGGCGCTGACCATCAGCGCGCCAGAGATCACCCCGACCCGGGGTCCGAACGCCTCCGTCGCCGCCGACACCCCGCCCCCGCCCTTCGGGTACCGCTGGGCGATCTCCAGGTGGCCGATCGCGACGAACACGAACGCCACCGCCGCGATGAGGACGAACCAGGGCGCCAGGCCGCCGACCTGGGCGTAGAGGATCGCCGGGACGTAATAGACCGACGTCCCGAGGTCGGCGAAGACGACCGCCCAGGCGAGCGCGGGACCCAGGTACCCGACGCCGCGGCCGGCGGGGCGGGCAAGCTCGATCTCGGGCGCGGGGCGAGCGGCGCCCTGGACCTCTTCGACCATCGTTTGGCGGGCGACTCTCTACCCTTCCGTCGCGCGACGCAACTGTATGACCTGAAACAATGGATCCAATCAGTGGCAGCCGGGAATTTTCGAGCCGCCAAACCACAGCTCAGCCGCTTTTCCCTCCAAACCCCGACGACCGTCGGAAAGACTGCGTGCCCGTAATGCCCAAAGATCCCGAGACCTTGCCCGAGACCCTGTCCACTTTGAAGCGTCGCGCCTTCGACCTCCGCATCGACAACTTGACCGCCATCACTGCCGCCGCCAGCGGCCACCCCGGCGGCACCCTGTCGGCGATGGACATCCTGCAGGCGCTGTTCTTCGGCGAGATGCGGCACCGGCCGAATGAGCCCCACTGGGCCGAGCGCGACCGGCTGGTCCTGTCGAAGGGGCACGCCGTGCCGGCGCTGTACACGGTGCTGGCGCACGCCGGGTATTTCTCGCGCGACCTCCTGCCGACGCTGCGCCGGCTCGGGAGCCCCCTGCAGGGCCACCCCGCGAACTTCCTGATGCCCGGGATCGAGGCGTCGACCGGGTCGCTGGGCCAGGGCTTCTCGATCGCGATCGGGATGGCGCTGGCGTCGAAGCTGGATCGATCGACGGACGGCGACAAGTTCCGCGTCTACGCCCTGATCGGCGACGGTGAATCGCAGGAGGGGCAGATCTGGGAGGCGGCGATGGCGGCTCCCAAGTACGCGCTCGACAACCTGTGCGTCATCCTCGACCACAACAAGGGCCAGATCGACGGCTTCGTCGACGAGGTGATGAGCCTGAACCCGATCGCCGACAAGTGGCGGGCGTTCAACTGGCACGTGGTGACCTGCGACGGCCACGACTACGCGTCGATCCGCGCCGCGTTCGCCGAGGCGCGCGCCACCGAGGGCAAGCCGACGTTCATCCTGGCCGAGACGACGAAGGGCAAAGGCGTCTCCTTCATGGAAGGCAAGGTCGGCTGGCACGGTGTCGCGCCGACACAGGCGCAGCTGGAAGATGCCGTGCGCGAGCTGCGCGCCGCCAAGGCGGCGTTCGAGGCGACCGGAGGGACCAACTGATGGGCGCGCCGGTCAAGAACGAGCCGGGATCGACGGCGGTCGCGTCGCGCGACGCGTTCGGGGACGCGCTGGCTCGCCTGGGCGAGACGCATCCCGAGCTGGTCGTGCTGGAGGCGGACCTTTCGGAGAGCACGCGTTCGAAGAAATTCGGCAAGAAGTTCCCCGAGCGCTTCTTCCAGATGGGGATCGCCGAGGCGAACATGCTGGGCGTCGCGGCGGGCCTCTCGCTGGCGGGCAAGGTGCCGTTCTGCTGTTCGTTCGCCGCCTTCGTGACGGCGCGCTTCGACCAGGTGCGGATGTCGGTCTGCTATTCGGCGACCAACGTCCGCATCGTCGGCAGCCACGCGGGCGTCGGAATCGGCGAGGACGGCTACTCGCAGATGGGGCTGGAAGACATCGCGCTGATGCGATCGCTGCCGACGATGACGGTGATCCAGCCGGCCGACGATCTGGAGACGGCCGGCGCGGTCGAGGCGCTGCTGACGCTCAAGGGACCCGCGTTCCTGCGCACGACGCGCCAGAAGCTGCCGCGCGTGAACAGGGAAGGCTACAAGTTCGAGCTCGGCAAGGGCGTGACGCTGGTCGACGGGAAGGACCTGACCATCGTCGCGACCGGCGGCACCGTGGCGCCCGCGGTGCAGGCGGCCGCCCTGCTGGCGAAGGACGGCCTCAGCGCCCGCGTCATCAACATCCACACGATCAAGCCGATCGACGTGGCGCTGCTGGCCCGGGCCGCCCGCGAGACGAAGCGGATCCTGACCGTCGAGGATCATCAGGTGACCGGCGGCCTGGGCGGCGCCGTGTGCGAGGCGCTGGCGGACGTCGAGCCGGTGCGCATCCGCCGCCACGGCATCCTGGACGTGTTCGGGGAATCCGGCACGCCCGAGGGGCTGTACAAGCACTTCAGGCTCGACGCCGACGGCATCGCCAGCGTCGCGCGCGACTTCGTCGGCTAGGCCGCGCGACCGGCGGCCTGACGGGCCGTCATATACTGGCGACGATGAATCGCCTTCAGTCCGCCGTCGACCGCATCCAGAAGCCCGCCGCGCACGTGCCGACCGCGCTCCGGTTGTTGCTGATCGGTCCGATGCTGGCGATCGCGGGGTACTGGTGCTTCACCTATTCCGGCCTGTACCGACTGCTGGCCGAATGGCAGCTGCGCAAATGGAACGAGTACTCCCCGAAACATACGGGCGCGATCGTCGTCCTCGTCTGCTTGATCCCGGCCGCGGTGGCGATCCAGGTGATCGGCCGCCTGCGCCGGGCCGAACGGAACCCCGCCGAGGCGGCCGCGACGGAAGCCAGCTACGCCGCGCGGAGCGCGCGCAACAGCCGCTGGATCGTGAGCCACCGGTGGCGGTTGCTGGGCCTGATCGTGACGGCGGGGCTGGTGGGTGTAGGCGTCTACTCCACCGGGCTCGGCCTGCTGGCCGGCGATCGGGTGTCCGTCGACGCCGGCCCGATCGAGCGCGGTGCCGACCCAGGCGGTCGCTGGGCCGAAGTCACGGGCAGGCTCCGGCACGACGACAGCGTGGGCGTCACGCACACGGGAGACGGACCTTACTCGACGGTCTACCTTCCGCTGGTCTCGCCGGAATGGCGACGGGGTCAGCCGGTTCGCCTCTACCTCGAGATGCCGAACACCTGGCTCAATCTCTTCGCCGACGATCTGGCGACCGGCCGCTACGAAGGGATGCTGGCGGCGAACGCTCTGCCCGGCGTGGCGATCACCGAGCTGGCGGAGCGCGGGCGGCCCGCGCCGGATCGGTACTGGGTGCTCGACTACCGCGCAACGCCGAAGTCGAAGCTCAGTCTCGGCTACGCCATGTTCGTGTTGGCGGGGATCGCCGGGCTGCTCACCGCGCTCGGCTGGGTGATCGCGGGCCGGCGGCAACGGGCGTAGGTCCGGCGATCAGGCGCTCTCGAAGAACAGGGCCGCGACCTCGGGCGGCCAGTCGGTGGCGCGGTTGGTGGTCTTGTCGACGTGGGCCACCGTCATGAGACAGCGCGACAGGGCCTTGCCCGCGTCATCGGCCATGGTGCACTCGATGACGGCGTCCGGGCCCCGGAATTCACGCACGAACGAGGTGATGGTGATCTGCTGATCGCCGCGCGCGGGCTTGATGAAATCGATCTCCATCCGCCTGACCCAGGTCATGAACGGAAGGGTGGCCAGCGTCTTGAGATCCCAGCCGATGCGGTCGCGCAGGCCCTCCATGCGGTGGTCGACGTAGTAGGTCGCGTACCTGCCCGTGGTCATGTGGTTGAACGGATCGAGATCGGAGAACTTGATCCCGTGCGTGGTCCGGAAAGAAATCGGCGTCGGCATTCGAGCCTCCTCAGGGCGGCGGCAAGCGTAGCAGCGTTCCCCGATCGCCGCCGATCCAGACGGACCCGTCGGGCGCACGCGCCACCGCGCGCAGATCGGCCTCGGTGCCCGACAGGACGCGCGCCCAGGCGGCGCCGTCCCAGCGCAGCACGGTGCCGCCGTCGCCGACCGCCCAGACGTCCTTGGCGGACGTGCCCGTGATCGCGCGCAGCGGCGCGCCGCCCTTGAACGGCATCCGTTTCCAGAACTTCCCGTCCCAGTGCACGATGTACGGCGTCGGCAGGGGGTTGTAATAGTAGGCGCTGCGGGACATCCCGGGCGCGCCGACATCCGCGCCGGTGCCGACCAGCCAGAAGTCCGAACGGCTGGCGCCCCACAGTCCGAACAGGTCGGACATGCCGCCGTTGCCGAGCGGATATTCGCTACCGCCGGCGTCGTTCCAGCCGCGTCCATCCCAGCGCGCGACGCGATGGCCGCCCGCCGCGAACACGAAGTCCGGACCGATCCCCGCCAGGGCCGCGACACCCGTGTTGGCGTCGATCGCGCCGAGCGTCGACCAGAGCCGCCACGCCGTACCGTCCCACCGCAGCAGCGTTCCGGTTTCGCCGGCGGCCCAGACGTCCTGCCGGCCGCTCCCCCAGACGGAATACAGATGCTCGCTCTGGCCGGTCGCGACGCTGGACCACCGCTTGCCGTCCCAGTGCCAGCTGGCGCCGCCCAGGCCGACCGCCCAGATGTCGTCGGGCGCGAGCCCCCAGATCCGCTTCGGGAATTGCTCCAGCGTCGCGGCCCGCTGCCATCCGGTGTCGGTCCAGCGACGGATCTCCCCCGCGCGATCGCCGGCCGCGACGCGAAACGAGATCGCGGCCCAGACGGTCGTGCCGTCCGACCAGAGCGCAACCACGTCTTCTGCCGCGTCGACATCCGGCTCGGGTGCGGTCACCGTCCATTTCCCCTTCGACCAGCGCATCGCCGGCGGCCGCGCCTGGCCGGCGACGAAGATCGCCAGATCGTCCCGCCCGGTGGCCCAGCTCTGCAACAGCTGCGGCGATCGCGGTTGGCCCGAGGTCCAGGGTCGGACGCGGCCGATCACCGACAGCGCCGCCCGCTCGGATCGGTAGATGTTTCCCTCGATGTCCGTGGCGAACAGATGGCCGCCCGGCGCGCCCGCGAGCCAGCCGATGCCGGTATTGAGCCGCTTCCCGCCGACCGGAGCCCGCACCACCTCGGTCCAGCTCTTGCCATCCCAGCGACGCACGGCGAGGCCGCTCGCCCAGACGTCGGTCGGCCCGGTGCCGCCGAGCGCGTGGATCCATTCCTTCCCCATCGGAAACGTCCGCCAGGCGGCGCCGTTCCAGCGCGCGACGCCGCCCTCGCCGCCGATCCAGACGTCACGCGGTCCCGAGCCCCAGATCACGCGCGGGTCGCGGATGTCGGGCGGGGCGCTGGCGTCGGTGAGGACCTTGCCGTCCCAGCGACGGATGGTCGCGCCGGGCTGGCCGAAGCGATCGCACGGCCGGTCGAGCATCCAGACGTCGTCGCCGCCACTGCCCCAGATCGCGTGCACGGCGAACGCGCCGGTGTTCGAGCTGGCGATCTCCTGCCACTTTCCGTTTCGCCTCCGGAAGATCTGGCCGCCCCGCTCGGTGCAGTCGGGCCGGCCGCGAGCGGACTCGTCGTCGTCGCGCTGGGGCGGCAGCGTGATGACGGACAGCCAGACGTCGCGGCCGTTCGCCCAGAGCGCCAGCAGGCGGTGCTCCATCGTCCTCTGGAACGGCAGCTCGGCCTCGCTCCACTCCCTCCCGTCCCAGTGCACGAGCAGGTTGCTCACGGCGGACGACCAGTCGACACGAACGCGGTGCGTGCCGATCGCCCAGGCGTCCGACGGCGTGCCGGTGATCTGCTCGACTTCGACCGCCACCATCTCCGCCTTGCCGAGGGCGGGAAGCGCGGCAGGGGGGCCGGCGGGCCGCGCACCGCGCCGCTTCTGCGCGTGGACGGCGGCGCCTCCGAGCACGCCGGCCAACCCGATCGCCACCGCGTTCCGCGCAAACCTCACGGCGGGCCTATTATAGGCCGATGGTGACGCGCCCGGACCCGAGGCGGATCGCGGTCTTGCTATTCGCGTCCAGCGCACCGATAGCGATCGCGACCGACGCGCGCGCGACGACACCGCCGCCGCCGACCTACGAGGATATCGTCGACGGGTTTCGTAACGACATAAAGAACAACCTGCAGTGCCCCGACCTGTCGCGCGAGCCGGGCGTGTTCGGCAACGTCGAGGTGCGGGTCACCAACGACAAGCTGACGGTCACTGCGTCGCAATCGCTGGGCGGCCGGTTCGCGAGTTGCGTGTCGAAGGCGGTCCACGCGGTCTTCGCCGGCGGGTATGGGTTCCCGTCTCGACTACAAGAAGGGCGCGGCCGCGATCCCGGAGGCACCGTCATCGAGCTCAGCTTCGGCACGCCGCGACCGAACCTGCCCGAGCCGTCCCGCCTGCTGCCCGCCTGGAATTCTGCGCGCCGGAACGACCGTCCGCTGCGCGCGCTGCTGCCTCCGGACATCACCGTCACGACGGACGGCTGCCTCCGCCCCGACGGCAGCGCCAACCGCGAGGGCGTCGATCTCTGGCTCGCGCAATGGGCGAAGCGCGTCCAGTTCCCATGGTGGCGGTTCTTCAAGCCGGCCAGCTCACCCTGGCTGCTCGACCGGCGGTCGATCGTCGTCTTCGAAAACAACGCGTACTGCCTGCTCCCGCTCGACGAGGAGCGCGAGAGCGATCTCCGATCCCGGCTGAATGCGGCCGGGGCGTGCTGGGCGGGGCAGGTCCCCGACGTTCTGGTCGCGGCGCGCGCCGGATTCCCCGCCGATCGGCGCTACCGATCGGTCAGCATCGCGAAGAACCGCGCCTGCGCCATCGACGCCGCAGGGGGCATCGTCTGCTGCGGATCGCCTCGGCCGCCGCCGCCGCCCAAGGGCGCGTTCAAGTCGGTCAGCGTCGGAGAAATCCGCGCCTGCGCCGTACGCACCGACGACACGATCGCCTGCTGGAGCAACTCGGACACCAAACCGCTTCCGCCCTTCGACGGGCACTACGGCGAGGTCGTCGTCGGCGACGGCGGCGCCTGCGCGCGCCGACTCGACGGCGGGTTCGACTGCCGCGGCAACGCGCTGGACGTCACGGGCGAGGTCCGGCAGGTCAGCCTGGGCGCGGGCGGCGACTGCGTCGTTCGTCGCGACGGCACGCTCACCTGCAATCAGAACAGCACCAACGTCCCGCCGCCCGGACCGGTGATCGCGGTCGACCGGAACTACACCATCTGCGCCCTCATCGAGAGCGGCGAGGTGTTCTGCCCGCAGACCGGCAGCGGCGGGCTCTGGGGTCTCGTGTCGCGCGAGCGATTCAAGGACGTCACCGCCACGCAGTGGGGCGGCTGCGGGCGTCGGCAGGACGATACGGTCGCCTGCTGGGGCCGCGTGCCCTGTCAGGCCCCGGCGGGGCGTTTCACGTCGCTCGACGCGAGCTTCTCGCACGTCTGCGGCGTGCGCGACGACGGACGGATCGTCTGCTGGGGTGAGAGCAACAACGGCTTCTCGTGGACCGACTTCGAGTGATCACCCGG
>DATFXS010000202.1:0-4442 GCA_035315605.1 Polyangia bacterium | reverse complement strand
TGCCGCTACCGACCTTCAACGTGACGCGCGATCGGGCCTTCCTTTATCACCACGACTTCGGTCTGTTCGCCCTGCCCACGCTGCCTGTGACAGGTCTCCTCGGCTCCTGTCGCGCCTTCGCGCTCAACGGACTCCCGCTGTCGACCGGGCTCGTCCAGCTCGTGGGGCTGTGCGACGTCGCCGGCGGCATCACCCACGCCGTCCGCTGGGACGTCACCATCGCGTCCGTCCCGATCTTCCTGCGACCGTGAATGGAAGCGTCGGGCTAATCCGCCGTGACGGCGTTGCCCCAGAAGACGCCACCCGACTTCGCGATGTCAGCTGCCCCGCCAGACACGGGGAGCATCGCCCTCGGAACGAAGCCCAATCGCAAGGTCGTTGGTCTCTTCGCTTCGCCTAAGCGGCACAGAGCGAGCGGCGAGCGATCGCGCCATCGCGTCCGACGATACGCTTTCAACCGAGGCGCGGCCGGCGTATCTTGGCAAGGTGAACGCGCGGCGCGTTGGACGGCTTGGCGCGGCCCTGTTGTCGGCGGCGGTGGCCGTGGCAGGTTGTGGGGGGAGCACCGGCGGCAGCGGCGGCCAGGCCTCGTGCACGAGGACCGAGTCGTTGCCGGACGGCGGCGCCCCGTTGAAGATGTGCCAGGAGCTGACCGGTTCGGCCCAGATCGTCGAGAGCGTGCGTCAGATTTGCATGTCGGACGCGGGCGCGCAGGACGTGGAGCAGTTCGCGAACGGGCCTTGCTCGCGCGATGGCGTCCTGGGCGGCTGTCGCTACACCGTCGGTACGACGACCGAGACGGTCTGGTATTACGCGGGCTCCATCGGCCCGCAGACGACCGCCGACGTGCAGATGATCTGCTCGACCGCCGGCGACACGTTCGTCGCACCCTAGGCGCCGGCCTGCGCCGCTACGCGCCGGGCTTCTGCATCGATTCGCAGATCTTGGCGACGCAAGCCATCTTGGTGGCGTCGCTGTCGTTGTACGAGCATTCGAATTGCTTGGCGCCGATGGTCGTCCGGATCTCGAGGCCGTAGAGCGGCTTCTTTTCGATCATGTCCTGCGCCTCGAAAGTGAGGTACCACCCCTTCGCGGTCTTCTCTTCGCGTGTGAACTTCTTGAACGTGTTCGCATCGTGTTGAATCGAGCTTTTCGCGGCGGCGAAGCTGCTCGCGTGCAGATCCGTGACGGTGTCGATCATGACGGCGCATTCGTTCGATGAGAGCGTCACGTTGGGCGCGTCGCCGCCGCCGCGGTCGAGGACCTCGGCGTTACCCGGCGCCTTGACCTCGATCCCGAGCTTGTCGAGCTTCAACGTCTTCCAGGCGACCGGCTTGGGCGGAGCAGCCGCGGCCGGCGCGGCGCCCTGGTCGCCGCCAGCATCCTGCTTCTTGCAAGCGCTGACGCCGACGATCGCAGCGGCGATCGCGACCACCGTCATTCCTGCACGCGTACCTGGGATTCCCTGGCGCATCATGTATCTCCTCTCGTCCAACGTTGTCATGGTCAACTACAGTAACGACGCAGGCGCCGCCCCGAAGTCGCGCGTTTCGTCGCGGTCATGGAGCGAGATCGTCGATGTTGACCCGGGCGATCCAGATTCCATCCTGCGCGGAAGCGTTGCGTCCCCGAACCAGATAGGCGACGTCGTAGACGGACGCGGGGGCCGTGGTGGCGGAACCGGCGTCGGCGGTGCCGCCGTCGGCGGGGGGGGCTTCGGCCGTCACCGTGAACGTCTCGACCGACTTGGAGATTTCGTGCTTGGTGCCGGTGTCGCGGTTGATGAGTCCCAGCGTGCCGGTGCCGTCCTGGCCATTGTAGTTGTAGCCGGCCAGGATCCAGGAGTCGCCGAGGCTGGGGAAGTTGTCGAACGCCTGCGGAATGATGTCGTGAAAGACGATCGGGTCATCGTGCAGGTCGATCCATCCGACGTCGCCGTCGAGGTAGAACTCGAGCCGCTCCGACGCGGCGCCGTGGAGGAAGCCGACCCCGTCGATGGCGCCGCTCCCGATCATCCGCGGGTTGCTGCCGTCGGCGGCCGCCGCCCAGAGCTGGGCGTGCGCCGGTCCGTCGGCAACGGTCCAAGCGAGCGCTTGCCCGTCGGGGGAAAAGTCGGCGCCGGTGCCGCCGGCCGTGGTCAGCGCGAGGCAGCTGTCATTTCCCCCCTGGGGGGCGCCGAGCGAGAGCAACGAGACCGCGGCCGGGATGGTGCCGTACTTCCGGTCAGCGAACAGCGCCCGCGAGCCATCGGGCGATAGCCGCCCCGTCGGCGAGGCGCCCGACGACGAGGGGCAGGCCACGACCAGGCGCGCGACGTCGTCCCAGAGCACCAAGGTGGAGCCGCCGGCCGCCGAATTGGTGGCGATGCTGGCAGGCGTCCACCCGACGAGCGGCGCTCGGGTCACCGGGAGACCGTCGTCGTCGGACGTGTAGACCACGACGTTGGAGGCCGACACGGCGAAGGGCTCGGCCTGGAACAGCGCCAGCTCGCTGGCCGGGCCCGCGGTGAGGGGACCGACGAACATCGTGGTCCCGCCATCGCTCATGGTGCGCGCATAGACGAAATGGTCGCCGACGGCGCGGATCGCCTGCGCTGTGCCCGTGGCCAAGGTGGTCGACTGCAGCGCGCCGGCGGGCGTGGCGCCGGCGGCCCAGGCGGTGCTGCCGGCCATCGGGGGGACGTCTTCGGTGAAGCCGTACGACCCGAGATCGAGCGTGTAGAGCCCGAAGGCGCCGGGCGCCGTGGCCGAGGCAGCGGCGACCAATACGCCGGTCGGTGTCCCCGAAGCGTCGTAGAGCCAATCGCCGACGGACTCGACGTCCATCGACAGGGGGACCGGCTGCAACGCCAGGTAAGGGCCAATGGAGAGGACCGGGCTGCCGGTCGTGGGGTCGGCGAGGAACGCGGTCAGGATGCCGTCGTTGGTGGGACAGGCGGCGACCGCGAGCACACCGTAGACGTACGACTGCGTGAGCGTCTTCAAATCGAAGATATCGAGCGTTTCGGTTCCCGCCGTCTGACCTGCCTGGAGGTAGCAGGAGTAGCGGTCCCCCCTCGCCGTGATCGACTCCGGCTGAACGTCCCCGAGGCTCTGGACCGTTCCGGTCGCCGTGTCGACCGACCAATAGGTCGGGGACTGGGCTCCGGCAGGCTGGGTCGAATAGATCAGGGAGAAATCTCCGCCGTCGTTGGTCAACGACCAGAGCCGGGTCGTCGCGTCGCGCAAGGGGAGCACCTCGCGCGAGTCGAAGCCGCGCGCGACCGGGGCGGCGTCGCCGCCGCAGGCGGCGAGGGCGACGCCCGCGACCAGCGCCGCGACGAGCGGGGGATGCACACCCGGTTTCACCCCCGGAGTCTAAGCCAGTTTGGCCGGGCCCGCAGGGGCGCTGGCGTGACCGCGCCCGACGTTCGCGTTACGCTCTTCGTGTGGCTGAGGCGCCTCGGCTCATCTCGGCGTGGACCACGCCGCTGTCGAAGTTCGTCACGCCGCCTGTGGGCATCGGAATGGGCGTCTGGTTCGCCACGCGGTGGCTGCGGGACGTGCCGATGACGCAGGCGGAGACGATCGCGCTGCTGACTTTCATGTTCGCGGCGCTGTTCTGGTTCGCGTGGAGCTCGGCGAACATCAAGGCGGTGTCGCTCGGCGACGACGCCCTTCATGTTTCGAACTATCGGCGCGAGATCACCGTGCCCCTGCGCGATGTCGTCCGCGTGCACCAGGACTGGTTCGGGATGCGAGCCGTCAACATCGACCTCGCGAACGACACCCAGTTCGGCCGTCGCATCGTGTTCTTACCGGGCTGGACCTTCTGGCTGGCGCCCCGCTGGCGTTGGCAGCCGCATCCGATCGTCAACGAGCTGCGCGAGGCGGTGACCGCCGCCAAGCGCGCGGACCTCGCCGCATACATGGCGACCGAACAGCGCTGAGACGGCCAGTGACCTCGCGCGGCCGTGCGACGAGCCTCACGGCGTCGAGATCTTTACGTCGTCGAATTCCGCGATGGTGTTCGGGCCATAGATGTAGGCGCCAGCGGCGCCGGCGGCCAGCGCGCCGCCGCTGGCCTGGCAGTTGTGGACCATGATGCCGTCGAAGAAGGTGGTGATGGTGACGTTGCCTCCTCCTCCCGCGACCTTCAGTTGCATCGTGTACCAGGTGTTCGTTGCGGCGACCGGCATCGGCCTCACCTTGCCGCAGGTTCCGCTGGTGGCGTTGGTTCCCGACGGCGCGCTGGTTCCCTGGAGCAGCCGCAAGGCGCCGCTCGCGTCGATCGCAAACGCGTAGAGGTTCGATGAACCGGTCGCGCGCGCAACGATGCCGGCGCGGTACGACGTGTTGGCACCGCCGAACTGGATCACCTTCACGCGCGCCGTGATCGTCTGATCGGTCCAGGTCGGCTGTCCCGCCAGCGAGAACGTGGTGCCGTTGCCGCCCCGGTAGACG
>DATFXS010000201.1:0-4111 GCA_035315605.1 Polyangia bacterium | reverse complement strand
CCGACAAGGCCCCGCCCGCCGACGCCGAGCTGGCCGCTGCGGCCGGTGTCGACCCGACGCACCTGATCGTCGACTTCCGCGACGACGTCTCACCGGAGACCCTGGCCGGGAACGGGTTCACCGAGATCCCGATCAGCGATTACTCGGCGAAGGACAAGCTTTTCCGGATCGACTTCGCGACCGCGGCCGAGGCGGCGGCGGCCAAGGCGAAGCTGGCGCACGATCCGAGCGTCGAGACCGTCGACTACGAATCGTTCGCGAGCATCCCTCCCGGCGAGGAGGAGCAAGAAGCCCTCGCGGCGCCGGCGTCGATGGAGAGTGAATGTCAGTCGGCGGCTCCGGGCAGTGCCTTCCCGAACGACGCCTGCTTCAAGTACCAGTGGCACCTGCGGCAGATCGGCATGCCGGACGCCTGGAAGCGCGGCAACGGCAAGGGGATCGTGGTGGCGGTCATCGACACCGGCGTCACCAAGGTGGCCGACCTGAAGGAGACCAAGTTCGTCCCCGGTTACAACTTCGTCGGGAACAACGACAACGCGGCCGATGACCACGGCCACGGCACGCACGTCGCGGGCACCATCGCCGAGTCGACCAACAACAAGGTCGGCGTCGCCGGCGTCGCCTACGGCGCCACGATCATGCCGATCAAGGTGCTGTCGGCGCGCGGCTCGGGGTCGGTCGCCGGCATCGCGCAGGGGATCCGCTGGGCGGCGGACCACGGCGCCAACGTCATCAACATGAGCCTGGGCGGCCCCACCAAGATGGGGACCATGGGCAACGCCGTGAAGTACGCGCGCGACAAGGGCGTCGTCATCGTCGCGGCGGCTGGCAACGACGGCCACGGGCGCGTCGGCTACCCGGCCGGCTACCCGGGTGTCATCGCGGTCGCGGCCACGCAGTTCGACGAGAGCACGACCTTCTATTCGAACTGGGGCGCGGAGATCGACGTCGCGGCGCCGGGCGGCAATACCCGCGTCGACCAGAACGGCGACGGCCAGCCCGACGGCGTCCTGCAACACACCATCGTGCCGGGGCAGACGTCGAACACCGACTACCTCTGGTTCATGGGGACGTCGATGGCGTCACCGCACGCGGCGGGCGTGGCGGCGTTGATCATGGGCGCCGGCATCAAGAAGCCGGACGCCGTCGAGGAGATCTTGCTCGGCACCGCGCGCAAGCCGAAAGCGAAGACGGGAAGCGCGGGCGGCCGGGTGGACGACCACTACGGCGCCGGCATCATCGACGCCAACGCCGCCCTCAAGAAGACGCAGGACGGGCGCGGCGCCGGCGAGTTCGGCCTGGCGGGCGCGGCCGCGCTGCTGGGCATCATGCTGATGCGGCGGCGCGGGTCAGGGATCGAGCGCCTGGGCCCCGGATTCGTGGCCGCGCTGATCGCCGGTTCATCCGGGCTGTTCTTCCTGCCGGGCCTGTTGCCCTCGTCGTGGACGCACCTGCACGCGGTCGGCTCGGCGCTCTCGACCGGTTACACCGAGACGGTGGCCGGCGCGCTCGGCGCTGGCAACCCGCTGGTCTACAGCGCGCTGCTTCCGCTGGCGTTGACGGCTCTGCTGTACGGCGTCCGCAAGCTGCGGCCGGCGCTGGCCGGGTTCGGCTTCGGCGTCGCGGGCGCGCTGCTGTTCGCGGCGGTGTGCGGGACCGTCGACGTTCGCTGGGTCCCGAACCTGCTCGACCCCATCTGGCTCGCGGCGAACGCGGGCATCGCGGGGCTGTTCGCGACGGCCGTGATCCGTAAGACCTAGCTGCCGCGCTTCAGCTCTGTGAGCACGGCCTTCGCGACGGCTTTCAGCGTGTCGAACACGCCGGCGCCGCTGGTCGCGCAGGCCTCGAACTCGGGGACCTTCGTCGGGTTCAGCACCGGCCGCAGCTGCTCCATCGGCGCGGCGTTCGGCAGGTCGCGCTTGTTGTACTGGATGACGTAGGGAAGCTTGTCGAGCTCGTAGCCCTGCTCGGTCAGGTTCAGGCGCAGGTTCTCGAGCGACTCGATGTTCGCCTCCATGCGCTCGATCTGCGAGTCGGCCACGAAGACCACCCCGTCGACACCCTTCAGGATCAGCTTGCGGCTGGCGTCGTAGAACACCTGGCCCGGGACCGTGTAAAGGTGGAACCGGGTCTTGAACCCGCGGATCTCGCCCAGCGACAGGGGGAGGAAGTCGAAGAACAGCGTCCGCTCGGTCTCGGTCGCCAGCGAGATCATCTTCCCCTTCGCGTCGGGGCTGGTCTTCGCATAGATGTAGTGCAGGTTGGTGGTCTTCCCGCACAGGCCGGGGCCGTAATAGACCAACTTGCAGTTGATCTCCCGCGACGAGTAATTGATGAAGCTCATCGGCGGTGGTCCGGCGACTCCGTCGTGGGGATCGTCAACCTCGGTCCGTCAGTCATTGAACAGGTTGTCGATGTCGCTGTCGGTGATCTCGGTGAGAATCGACGGCTGGCTCTTCGCGGCCGCTTTCTTCGCGACCTGATCGAATAGCCGCACCATCTCGTCCGACGACTTCTTCACGCGCAGGCGCACCAGCCCCAGCGACGACCGTTCGTCGAAAAGCACCACCAGGATGGCGCGCCCGCCGACCAGCGTGATGTGGACGTGCGTCTTCTCCCCCTCGTGAAACTGACTCGTGAAGTCTTTCTCGCGCAGGATCTTCGAGATCCCGCCGGTCGCAGCGACGTTACCGGCGGTCAGCGACGACAGCGACGTGACGTCCAGCTCGTCGACGTCGCCGGCGTCCGCAATCGGTTGCCCATCCCGCCCGATCAGCAGCACGGTCTTGGCGTTCGCATCCCGTGCGAGCCGTGCGCAGACCATCGACATCTGCTGCTGCTCCTCGGGGAACATCACATCCGGGCCAGTCATCGCGCTCCTCGCCTAGTGGACATCATGCTCCCAGAGATGTTCACAAATATCACCGGGCCAAGGGGGTTTCAAGCATTGCGGCAAGCCGCGCCCGTCGGCGATGCGCGCGAATCCACCTACATTTCGCTCTTCTACATCTCCCTTCGGCCGTCGATGGCTCGCGCCAACGTCACCTGGTCGGCGTACTCCAGCTCGCCGCCGATCGGGACGCCGGTCGCGATCCGGGTGGCGCGGACGCCGAGCGGGCGCAGAAGCTTGGCCAGGTAGACCGCCGTGGCCTCCCCCTCCACGCTGGGACTGGTCGCCAGGATGGCCTCCCGGATCCCCTGATCCCCGCCGGCACCGCCGGCGCAGCGGGCGACCAGCTCTGTGACACGCAGATCGTCCGGGCCGATGCCGTCCAGGGGCGACAGCACGCCGTGGAGCACGTGGTAGCGGCCGCGGTAACCGCCCGTCCGTTCGATGGCGACCACGTCCTGGGGCTGGGCGACCACGCAGACGACGCCGGCGTCGCGGCGGGCGTCCCGACAGACCGCGCAGGGATCGGTCTCGGTCAGGTCACAGCAGACGGAGCAGAACCTGATCTTCTGTTTGACCTCGGCGATGGCGGCCGCCAGCGCCGCCGCGTCCTCGGGCGAGGCGCGCAGGATGTGGAATGCCAGCCGCGCCGCCGTCTTTTCGCCGATGCCAGGTAGCTTGCCGAGCTGCTGCACGAGCCGCGCGATGGGCGATGCGAACATCCATCAGCTCCCGAACAGCCCGGGCGGCAGCGGCATCCCGCCGGTGGCGCGCGACAGGTCGGCCTCGGCCATCTCACGCGCCCGGGCCAGCGCGATGTTGATGGCGCCGACCGCCAGGTCTTCGATCATCTTCTTGTCGCCGGCGATCGACGGGTCGATGGTCAGCGACAGCACCTCGCCGCGGCCGTTCACGGTGCAGCGGCAGAGGCCGCCGCCGGTCTCGCCCTCGACGGTCTTGCGGGCGAGCTCTTCCCGGACCCGCGCCACCTCGGACTGGATCCGCTGCGCGGTCTCGAGCAGCCCTTTGAGGTCCGGAATGGACATGGCTACGGCGTCTTGATCTCTTTGAGGGCGGCGCCGAACACGTCCTGGGCGCGACGGATGGCCGGGTGCTGGCGGGCCTCGGCCTCGCGGTTCTGGCGGTCCGCGTGCGCGGCCTCGCTTTCGGTGCCGACCTCCGAGCGAAGCACGGAGCCGCTCGGCGCACCAACCGTGAACG
>DATFXS010000200.1:0-20808 GCA_035315605.1 Polyangia bacterium | reverse complement strand
GCAACGACGTGGAGCTATGGCACCGCGACCATAGGATCGCGATCTTTCGGCACGAAGAGCTCGACAAATAGATGCCCACGCGAGGCGACGACAGCGAATTCACGCCTGGCATGCGGATACAGCTTTCTGCATTAGGCAAGGCCCGTAGCCCAAGGATGAAAGTTCAGACGGGCGTCATTGTGGGCATAACCGACGGCAGTGAGGGCGTGCGCATCATACTGGATGGCAGCAAAAGGCCAATCACGCTGGATGAAAGTTATATCGCGCCTCGCCACCACGAATCGCCACCGACGCTGGCGCCACCGGCGCCGCTCGCCCCACCGCGACCGCCGGCACCACCGCCGGACCCACCACTGCCGCCCGTGCCACCGCGACCGGCCGCGCCACCGCTGCCGCCGGATCCGCCCCGCCCCCCGCCACCGCCGGCGCCGCCGCCGCCCGACGGCGCCAGAAGACCGTCGTACATGGTCATGGCGACCAGCATGTACCCGGCGTCGGTCGGGTGGACGCCGTCCTGGAAGTATTCGGGGTGATTGGCGGTCGCCGCGTGAATGTCGATGACCGGCATCCCCTTCTGCGTCGCGACCTGCTGGATGATGGGAGCGATCTCGTTGTGCGTGACCGACTCGCTGATGCCGAAAGTGTTGGTGTAGATCGCCGGCGGAATCGCCAGGTAGACCACCGGGTGCGTGGAGAGGCCGGTGAAGTGATCGACCAGCGCCCCGAGGTCGGTCGCGAACTCCTGCGCCCGCGTCACGCCGCCGGCATCCGCAGGGCTCCAGTTGAGCGGCTTCGAGTCGTTCGTTCCGAGCATGATGATGACGTCGACGACGGCGTTCGCGCCCGCGCCCGAGACGAACGTCGTCGCGGCGTTGTACTCGGCCATGTTGTCGACAACGATGTACGGCTGGTCGCCGCTCGTGAGCAGCGTCGCGGCGTTGCGGCCGAAGTTCTTCACCATCGCCGTGCTACCGAACAGCGTCTGCAGATCCGCGGGATACGATTTGGTGGCCTGCGACGATGCGAGATAGCCGTAGGTGATGCTGTCGCCGACGCAGGCCACGTGCGTCGGGACGCGCACCTGCGCAGACGCCGCGGTCGACGAAAGGGCGATCAGCGCGACCACGAAGAACGCCGCGCCGAACTTGATCCTGGCCGTCAGAGGATTCCGGTCATGCATGGTTCCCCTTATATGTCCGGATCCGCCCCATCCGATCAACGATAGGTAACGCCCGAGGCGCGTGGGCGTTACGACTCCACCACGGCCATCAACGTCCGCGCCGACAGTGACTGCCCCGTCAAAGTCCCCCGCCCCGTGCTTCGGCTCCTGGCACCCGCCTTGCGTACGTAATCTCCGCACAAGGAAGGGGGGCAGGAGCATGACCAAGAGGACGCTCGCTTACTGCGCGGCGGTGCTGATGGCGGGTGCCGGACTCTACGGCGCTTGCAACGACACCATCACGGGGCAGGACTGCAAGGTGAAGTGCCAGGACATCGACAATACCTGCGTTCAGAAGTGCAACAGCGACATGCAGTGCAGGACGGTCTGCTCGACCGATCTCGACAACTGCGTCGCCTCGTGCGGAACCGTCACGGCCACGCCACCGACGAACAACAACGACGCCGGCGGCGGCGGTTAATCGTTCGAAGACGCGCGGGCATCCCCGCGCGTCGGCTCACTGGGTGATCACGCCGGTCGTCACGGCGGTCGCCCACTGGAGGAGACAGCTCTTCTGGTCGGCCGGCAGGTTGCCGAGCGGATAAGGTTGCGCCACTCCGCAGCTGGGCGACGACTTCAACTTGTCGATCAGCAGACCGCTGGCGGGGTTCGAATTCGGGATCAGATACGGCATCGTGCTGCCCATGCACGAGATGCTGGTGGTCGGGTCGGGCGCCTTGTCGAGCAGCCGCGCGATGACGCCCGGCGAGACGAGGTCCAGTCCGGATTCGTGCAACACGGCGCCGTGGCATCCGTTATCGCTGCCGCAGCCTCGCTGGGTGTCCGTCGACTGGAACACCTGGTGGGGGGCGTCGCAGATCGTCCCGCCCGTCCCACCGGTTCCCGCCGCGCCGCCGGCGCCCACGCTTCCCCCGGCCCCCGCCTGGCCGGTGCAGGCGCACGGCCCGTAACCGGCCCCGTCCGCCGTGCAGACCTGCGCGCCATGAAGGCCGGTCGTGCACGCGCAGCTGACCGACATGCCGGGGACGCACGCGCCGCCGGAGCCGCCGGTGCCTCCGTCGTATCCTCCCAGCCCGCCGCCGCAACCCGAGACAACCAGGACCGAGATCACCGCTCCGATCGCTGTCCGCATCGCGCCTCCCTGCGCGCTAGCCTACTACTCCCGCGCGTCGCGGGGATCGGAACTAGCTCGTCGATCTTTCGGCAGCGGAGCGTGACTTGGCGCGCGGTCGCCTGCCGATCGCGACGAGGACCGACGCCAGGCCGAACGCGAGCAACGCGTCCGACCCTTGCGAACGTCCGGGCGCGCCGGTCGTGACCATGGCGCAACTGCAACCATTGGCCGCTGGCCCATTCGGACCGACGCCGCCGCTGGAACCGCCCTGACCGCCCGCACCGCCGCCTCCGTCCGGCCGCGAACCATCGCCCGCACCCGCGTCTCGGGACGTCCCACCGTCGGGGCCCGGCGGAGCGGCCTCGCGCACGGCGTCCTTCGCGGCGTCGGACGGAGCGTCGGACGAAGCGTCCTTCGCGGCGTCGGACGAGGCATCGCGTGATGCGTCGGCGGCAGGGCCGGCGTCGCGAGGCGGGGACGCATCGCCGCCGGCATCGACGGGACCGGTGCCGCCGTCGCGCGCCGCCCACGACGGAACCGGATAACCGCCCATCGTCGCGGCCTGGTTCGCGGCGTCGATGATGAGCGCGCTCCAGGCGTCGAAGCGCGAGTAGATGGCACCGACGCACATCCCGCCCGAGGTGCCACCCCGCGACAGAACGCCGAAGGAGACCCACCGGCCCGCGTCGAAGTTGGTTTGCTCGAAGGCGTTCGAACCCGAGTCGCCCTCGCAGGTGCCGTCGCCCGAGACGAACTCGCTGGCCGTGACCTCCGAGGCCAGCGACGGAAGGCAGTCTTGAAACGTCTTGTCGTTCGAGATGCAAGTGAGCGGGATGTCCTGCCTGATGCGGCGGATCCCGGCGGTCGTCCCCGTCATGTCGGTCGGCGAGCTGACGCCGTACCCGATGGCGGTCACCGTCGTCGAGTAGACGGTGTGATCTGTCATCGGCGGGTTCAACACGGGCGTCACGTAGACGGGCAAGGAGACGTTCTGCGACAGGATGAGGAGCGCGACGTCGTCCCCGCAGACCGCTGTCTGGTCGGCGGCGGAAGGAACGATCACCTGGCTCACCGCGAACCGCGTGGCGTTCGTCCGGATGTCACTGTCAGTCGTCACGACGAGGCTGCTCGTCGGGGTCAGCGCGCCGAACTGTGTGGTCGGGCATGCGATGACGCCGTTCGCCGGGATGGCCGCCACGCAATGGCGCGCGGTCGCGACCAGGTTGGGCGCCAGCAGCGCGCCCGAACAGAGAGCGGTCCCCCGGCTGGTCTGGCCGAGGATTCCGACCGCGAAGGTATGCGTGCCGTCGTTCATGCCGCCCTGGATCGGCGAGCCGCTGCTGACGACGTCAGGCGGTCGCTCGGCGCCGCAACCCCCGATCCCAGTGACGACGACAGCGATCGCCAGCGCGAAGACCCGCGGATACCAATTCATGTCCTGGAAGACTAGCTCAGTTGAGCGGATCGATTGTCCGGAGATCCTTAACGATCGCCTTCGGGCGATTCCGACACTCTGCGACCGGGTCAGCCGTCCCACGAGCTTTGCAATTCTCTGGACGGCAGCGCAGAATTTCGCGGCGGGCGGGAATGACACGGTCGATGACCTGGTTGCCCGCCGCGGCGGTGGCGCTGTCGTTGCTCGAAGGCGCCTGCTATCACCAGGAGCTGCGGGTCGTCGTCAGGGATCCAGAGGACCTGAGCGTCCAGATATACGGACCCGTCGAACGCCTGCGCGCCGACCACGAGACGAAACAGGGCGGCGGATTCGTCTTCTCCGATCAGGGCGTGACGGTCGGCGCAAACCGTTACGGGTATCACCGTGAGGGGCCCGACGACGCTTGGCTCGTCGTCCAGGACACCGCGGAGGAGAGCTGGCGACTGTCCGAGAAGAACCTGAACATCGACGTGTTGGCGATTCGGAGCAAGTCCGACAGAAGGTCCGTCACGATCCAGATCCCCCGCTACAACCTCTGCAGCGTCGAGGAGCGGCACTACTTCGGCGGCGGAGCATTTGGGGCGATCATCGGCAGCTGGGTTCTGGCGGTGTCCACCGGCGGGGAAATCGGCTCGGGCGGCAAGCATCCGGGTTTGTGGGTCCCCATCATGATCGGAGGCGCGGCGATCGTGACGGCCGGGATCGTGGCGCTCTTGGTCCCGACAAAACCCGAGCGCGTCGATATCGGTGACTGTGGCCCCTGAGACCTACTCCCAGGCGTCGTAGCTGTCGAAGTGCATCGAGTAGTTGGCGCGGCCCTGGGTCGCGCTGCGCAGGTCGGTCGAATAGCCGAACATGCGGCGCAGCGGCACCTTCGCCTGGATCACGCGCTGTTGCCCGCGAAAGCCGACGTCCTCGATCTGGCCGCGCCGCGTGTTGAGATCGCCGAGCACGTCGCCGACGTTGGCCTCCGGGCAGGTGATCTCGACCTTCATGATCGGTTCCAGCAGGCGCGTCCCCGCCTCGCGCCAGGCGTGGCGCAGCGCCTCGCCGACCGCCGCCTTCTGGCCCGCCGGCGTCGACGCGTCCGGCCGGTATTCGATCGCGGTGATCGCGACCTCGATGTCCTCGATCGGGTAGCCCTGAGGACCCGAGTGCATCGCCTCGCGCGCGCCCTCCATCGCGGCGTCCAGGATCGTCTGCGGCGTCTCCGGGATCTTCACGCCCGGCCGGGGCGCCGGCTTGACGATGTCCATCCGCAGCACGTTGCCGGCCCGCCGCGCCCGCGGCGCGACGTGCACGCGCGCGTGCCCGAACAGCGTCTCGTCCTCGACGACCCGCTCGAAGCGCGCCTCGCCGTCGGCCGGCTTGGCCAGCGTCTCGCGGTAGACGACCTGCGGGCGGCCGACGTTCGCGTCGACGCCGTACTCGCGGCGCAGCCGGTCGACGATGATGTCGAGGTGCAGCTCGCCCATGCCGCGGATGATCGTCTGGCCAGTCTCCGCGTCCTCGTTGACCCGAAACGTCGGATCCTCGTCGGCCATCTTCTTCAGCCCGAAGTCCAGCTTCTCGCGCTCGGCCTGGGTCTTCGGCTCGATCGCCCGCGCGATCACCGGCTCGTAGATGTCGATGCGCTCGAGGATGATCGGCGCCTTCGGCGACGCCAGCGTGTCGCCCGTGCCCGCGTCCTTCAGCCCGGCGGCGACGACGATGCTGCCGGCCCCGGCGCGTTCGATCCTCTCCTGCCGGTTGGCGTGCACGGAGAACAGCCGCGCCACCTTCTCGTTGCGCCGCGTGCGCGCGTTGTGAATCTCGTCGCCCGGCCGCAACACGCCCGAATAGATGCGGAGGTAGACGGTCTTGCGTCCCTCCTGCATCGCGACCTTGAACGCCAGCGCGCAGAACGGCGCGTCGTCGCTGGGGGGCCGCGTGGTCGGCTCCTCGCTGCCCGGCACGACGCCCGCGACGGCCGGCACCTCGAGCGGCGACGGCAGGTAGTCGCACACGGCGTCCAGCAGCGGCTGCACCCCCTTGTTGCGCAACGCCGCGCCCGCCAGCACCGGCACGATCTTGCAATCGATTGTCGCCTTGCGCAGGGCCGCCTTGATCTGCGCCTCGTCCAGCGCCTGCCCCTCGAGGAACGCGGACGCGATCGCGTCGTCGATGTCGGCCGCTGCCTCGATCACCTTCTCACGCGCGGCCGCCACCTCGTCGGCCATCGCCGCGGGCGCGTCGTCCTCGCGCGGCGCCTCGTTCTCGTCGCCCGAGAAGTACAGCGCGCGCTGCCGGATCAGATCGACGACGCCGGCGAACTTGTCCTCCGCGCCGATCGGCAGCTGGATCGGAACCGGCCGCGCGCCCAGCCGCTCGCGGATCTCGGTCACGGCCGCCGCGAAGTCGGCGCCCGCGCGATCCATCTTGTTGATGAACGCGATGCGCGGCACGTGGAACTTGTCGGCCTGGCGCCAGACCGTCTCCGACTGCGGCTCGACGCCCGAGACGCCATCGAACACGACGACGGCGCCGTCCAGCACGCGCAGCGAGCGTTCGACCTCGATCGTGAAGTCGACGTGACCCGGCGTGTCGATCAGATGGATGTCGTGGTTGCGCCAGGCGAAGCTGGTCGCCGCGGCGGTGATGGTGATGCCGCGCTCGCGCTCCTGCGGCATCCAGTCCATCGTCGCCTCGCCCTCGTGCACCTCGCCGATCTTGTGGATGCGGCCCGAATGGAAAAGAAAGCGCTCGGTCACCGTCGTCTTGCCCGCGTCGATGTGAGCGACGATGCCGATGTTGCGCACGCGCGCCATCTTGTTTGGCTTGGGCGGCGCGGCGGTTTTCTCGGGGGCGGCCAAGGCGGGAGCTCCGGGGCGGTGCAGTATAGAGCACCAGTGCGTCAGGTCGGGCGTACTTGTAGTCCTATGTAGTATTGGCTTTTTGAACTGGCGTTTTTCGACGCCAATCGCCTACATTGTAGTTGCCGTGTCCGTTGCGTAACGGATACTTTGAGACGCATGTCACGGAGGTCCCCCATGCGGCAGTTCACGTTGGCGACCTCGGTCGCCGCCCCGTTCCTGTCCCTCATGCTGGGCGTCAGCGCCTCGCCGGCCTTCGCGCGCGGAGGCAAGAAGGAAACGGGTACCGCAGTACCGGCTGCAGTCAACCAGCAGTTCGAGTGGGAGAACAGAGTCGTCGGCCCGAAAGAGGGTCTGGACCACGACAAGGTGGCAGCGACGCGCGAGCGCGGGATTCGCGAAGAAGAGGAACGCAAGAAAGAGGTTCCCAAGAAGGTGAAGCGGACCGTCGCCGAGCCTTCGACCGCGTCGATCCCGACCCAGGACATCGAGAAGCCGGCCGCTCCGGTCGAGCACAAGAAGAAGGTCGCCGCCGCACCGGCGCCGCGCCAGCGGGACGCGCTGGACAACCTGCTCGACGAGCAGGGCGTCAAGCCGAACAACCCGACCGCGGGCACGCACAGCAGCGGGCTCGACAGCGTGCTCGCCTCGGACGACAAGCCGGCCGCCTCGAAGGGCCGCAAGGCCTCCAAGAAGTCGCGCCGCGGCCGCAACTGACGCGGCCTTAGACGCCGCGGGATTGCCGACGCGACAGCGCGAGGGATAATTCCCTCGTGCGCTGGATTTCGCTGAGTGTGCTGGTCGCGGCGGGCGTGCTGCTCGCGGTGTTTTGGGGCGACGTCCCGGATCGGTGGGTGATCCACTGGGGACTGCACGGTCGGCCTGACGCCTGGGCTACGAAAAGCATTGCGGCTGCGGCCGCGCCACTTGTCATCGGCTCCTGCGTCTGGTTGGTGATGGAGGTGGCAGCGGTCTGGATCGTACGGGGCGGCGCGCGAAGAACGGCTGCCCTGCCTGCCGAGGTGCTCGCCATCCAAGCCGCTATCGCGCGCGCCACTGGCCTCGCCATCGCGCTGCTGACAGCGGGCCTGACGCTGGCGTTGCCGTTGCTGCATTTGCGGACTTCCCTGCCGATCCTCGTCGCCGTCCTCGCGGACATCGCTGTCGTCATCGGGTGCATCCTGATCTGGGCGGACCGGCAGATGCGCCGGCTGCGCGCGACGGGTGTCGCGCTGCCCGACGGCTACAACGGCATCGCCTACCGCAACCCGCGGGATCCGCGGCTCTGGGTCCCGAGGCTGAGCGGCGCGGGCTGGACGATCAATTTCGCCCACCGGCTGGCCTGGCCGGCGGTGATCGCGATCGCCGGGCTACTGGCGGCCGCGCTGATCGCGGCGCGCCTTATTCGCTGACCGGAGCCGATCGGCAGCCGCCCCTCGCGTCGCGGGGCGAGACCGTTTATTTTCCCTGCATGCGCGGGGGGACGATGTTGCTGGCGGCGGCGCTCGCGATCGCGGGCCCGGCCTGCCGCCGCGGCGACGCCGACGAGGATCGTTATCAGGGTGTCGTCGAGTACGAGGAGCGCGACCTCGCGTTCGAGGTGCTGGGGCGCCTGGTCGAGCGGCCGGTGGTCGAAGGACAGAGCGTGAAGGCGGGCGATCTGCTGGCGCGGCTGGACGACACGCTGGAGAAGAGCGCGCGCGACGCCCGGGCCGCGGAGGCGCAGGCGATGCACGATCAGCTCGGCCTCTTGAAGTCGGGCGCGCGCGCCGAGGACATCCGGGCGATGGAGGCGCAGGTGCGCGCGGCGCGGGCGGGCGAGGCGCTGCTGCGCACGAACCTGGAACGGACGCAGAAGCTGTTCGAGGGCAAGGCGGCCCCGCCGGCGTCGGTCGACCAGCTGCAATCGGATTTCAACCGCGCGGCGGCCCAGCGCCAGGGGCTGGAGCAGAACCTGAGCGCGCTTCGCCACGGCGCCCGCCCGGAGGAGATCGACATGGCGCTGCACCGGCTGGCCTCGGCCGAGGCGGAGGTGGCGCTGGAAGACACCCGGATCAAGCGCTACGAGCTGCGCGCGGACAGCCCGGGCGAGGTGCTGCAGGTGCACTTCGAGCTGGGCGAGATGGCGGCGGTCGGCACCCCGGTGGTGACGCTGGCCGACACGAACCACCCGTACACGGACGTCTTCATCCCCGAGGCGGAGATCGGCGGCATCCAGATCGGCGCGCCGGCGCGCGTGAGGGTCGACGCCGCCGGCGGCGAGCTGGACGCGCGGGTCGAGCGGATCTCGCGGCGGACGGAGTTCACGCCCCGGTACCTGTTCAGCCGCGGCGAGCGCGTCAACCTGTCGATCCGCGTGCGCGTGCGCATCGACGATCCGCGCCGCGTGCTGCATGCCGGCCCGCCCGCGTTCGTCCGGATCGCGCGGGGAGCGGCCGCGCCCGGCCCGGCGGCGGGGCCACCGCCGTGAGCGAACCGGTCATCGTCACCGAGCGCCTCTCCCGCCGCTTCGGCGCGCTGGTCGCGGTGCGCGACGTGTCGCTGACCGTCAACCGCGGCGAGATCTTCGGCGTGCTCGGGCCCAACGGGGCCGGCAAGTCGACGACCATCCGCATGCTGTGCGGCATCCTCGACCCGACGAGCGGGCGCGGCCAGGTCGTCGGGTACGACATCGCGCGTGAGGCCGAAAAAATCAAAGAGCGCATCGGCTACATGACCCAGCGCTTCAGCCTGTACGAAGACCTGACGGTCGCGGAGAACCTGCGCTTCTACGCCGGCATCTACGGCGTGCCGCGGGCCGGTCGCCGCGCGCGCGTTGACGAGACCATCCAGCGCGCGGGCCTGCAGAGCCGGCGCGACCAGATCGCGGGCACGCTGTCCGGCGGGTGGAAGCAGCGGGTCGCGCTGGCGAGCGCCACGATCCACCGGCCGCCGCTCCTGTTCCTCGACGAGCCGACCGCGGGCGTCGACCCGGTCAGCCGGCGCGACTTCTGGGACGAGATCTACCGGCTGTCCGCCGAGGGGACGACCGTCCTGCTGACGACGCACTACATGGACGAGGCGGCGCGCTGTCATCGGCTGGCGTTCATCTTCCGGGGCCAGCTGCTGGACATCGGCACGCCCGACGAGATCGTGGCGCGCCGGAACCTGCGGGCCGCGGAGCTGGAGGTGACGGATGCGGCGCGCGCCACCGAGGCGGGCGATCTGTTGCGCGCGGCGCCCGGCGTCGAGGAGGTCGAACACTACGGCAACGTCCTGCGGGTGGCGGTGCGGGAGGGCGCCGATCCGGCCCCGCTCGTGAGCCGCACGCTGCTGGAACGCGCGATCGCGATCTCCGGGCTGCGCGAGGTCCGCATCACCGTCGAGGACGCGTTCGTTTCCATGGTCCGCGACCAGGATCGCACCGACGCGGCGGCGGCCGGCGGAGGGCAGGCGGCATGACCGGGCGCCCGCTGATCATCGCCTGGAAGGAGCTGGTGCAGCTGCGCCGCGATCGCCTGACGCTGGCGATGATGGTGGCGTTGCCGCTGGTGCAGCTTCTGCTGTTCGGTTACGCGATCAACAACGACGTGCGGCACATGCCGACCGTCGTGTACGACCAGGACGTCAGCGCGGCGTCGCGCGAGCTGGCGCGGACGCTGGAGGCGACCGGCACGTATGATCTCGTCGGCAATGTGCGCACCTACGACGAGATCGACCGCGCGCTGCGCGGCGGGCGCGCGCGCGTCGCGCTGGTGATCCCGCCTCGCTACGCGTCCGATCTGGTGCGCGGGCAGACCGCGCGGCTGCAGCTGATCGTCGACGGCAGTGACCCGCAGACCGTCGCCGCCGCGACCAGCGGCGCCTCGTCGCTGGTGCTGGCGCGCGCCGACGCCATCACCCTCGCCCGCCTGCGCGCGGTCGGGCCGGCGCTGGCCGCCGAGCCGCTGACGATCGAGCCGAACACCTGGTACAACCCCGAGCTGAAGACCGCCGTCTACATCGTGCCCGGCCTGGTCGGCGTCATCCTGACCATGACGATGGTGATGCTGACGTCGATGGCGATCGCGCGCGAGCGCGAGCGCGGCACGCTGGAGCAGCTGATCGTGTCGCCCGTCCGGCGCGTCGAGCTGATCGTCGGCAAGATCCTCCCCTACGTCGTGATCGGGTACGTGCAGATGACGTTGATCCTGCTGGCGGGCGTGTTCGTGTTCCGCGTGTCGCTGGTCGGCTCGCTGCCGCTGCTCTATGGCCTCGCGTTCCTGTTCATCGCCGCGAACCTGGCGCTGGGCCTCTTCTTCTCGACGCTGGCGAAGACGCAGCAGCAGGCGATGCAGATGTCGATGTTCTTCCTGCTGCCGAACATCCTCCTGTCCGGTTTCATGTTCCCGTTCGAGGCGATGCCGCGCGCCGCCCAGTTCCTGGCCCAGCTGCTGCCGCTGACCCATTTCCTGCGCATCGTCCGCGGCATCAC
Organism: Polyangia bacterium; assembly: GCA_035315605.1. Lineage (GTDB taxonomy): Bacteria > Myxococcota_A > Polyangia > Fen-1088 > Fen-1088 > JADGRB01. Next base: position 9,774 of record DATFXS010000200.1, on the reverse strand, counting down.
CCTCAAGGGCGCGCACGCCGACGATCTCGTGTCCGAGGTCATCTGGCTGTGCGGCCTGCTGATCGCGCTCGTTGCCCTGTCGTCGCTCCGCTTCAGCAAGAAGATCGCCTGAACGCCGCGCGGCGGGCTACTTCACGCGCGGGTCGGGCTTCTTCAGCGTGAAGTAGGCGTAGACCCTCGACAGCGATCCGACGAGCGGCAGCTCTGCGCACGTCGCGGCGCCCGCGTCCGCGCCGGCGGCGCCCGGGCAGAACGTCATGCCCGCGAGCCCGGAGCCGTAGCCGTTGCCGGTCTTCGGCTCGTGCATGGCAAGCGGATTCGGAACCGTCGTCGCCGGCACCATCGTCATCGTCGGTCCCGTGTAGATCGTGACTTTGCCGGCGGTCGTTGTGCCGTTGACCGTCGCGTCGGGGTCGCCGACGAACATCTCGTCGCCCGGCTTGCCGTCGATGTCGAACGCCGCCACCGCCGCGCCGAAGTCGCCGCCGCCCATCGGGTCGGTCACGGACATCGCGGGCGCCTGGCCGCTCGTGAGCGGCAGCGTGTACAGATACGCATGCGCGGGCGGCGCACCGACCAGCAGGTGATCTTTGGCGCCGTCGCCATCGATATCGACCAGCGCCATCGACCGCCCGAAGTGCGGATCGGTCGCGGTCAGCGCCGCCGCGCAGGTGATGGCGCCCGTCGTGGCGTCGAAGTCGAAGATCGCGACGTGCCCGGGCGTCCCCGGCTCGGGCGTCCCGACCGCAATCTGCGTTCCGGTCGCGAGCAGCGGCGCGACCAGCACCGCGCGGCTGACCTGATCGCGCGCCGGGAGGTAGGCGGTCGAAAACTCGAACGGGCAGGGATCGGCCGCGCCCAGCGAGGCGTAGGTGTGCTCGTCGGTCGGGATGCCGTCCGTGTAGACGTGCAGCGTGTTCGCCGACAGGACGACGACCTCGGGCGCCGCGGCGCCGCCGATGTTCCCGGCCCCGACCCCGACCCCGAACGCCGGCTCGAGCACATTCTGGAAGGTCTTGGTCGTGTACGGCGGGTTCACGTTCATGTCCAGGACCGCCCCCGAGCTGCCGTACGGCGACCCGAGCAGCACGTCCGTTCCCCCCGGGATCGCCGCGATCGACACGACCGGCCACTGCCCGAGCATGATGAGCGCATCGTTGTTGACGCCGTCGCCGCGCACGCCGCCCGCGGCGTCGACGTACATCACGGCGACCGATGTCCTGTTCGTCGCCGTCGCGATGAACCGGCCCGCCGCCGATTTGTCCGCCGGCGGCGCCAGCGGCAGCAGGATCGGGCCAAAGTCGTCGCCGGCCGGATAGTTGGACGGCGCCTTGATGGCCTGCACGGGCGTCGTCTTCTCGAGCTTGTCGAAGTCGCGCCAGTCGCAGCCCGCCGCGACCGCGACCGCCGCGCCGAGCGCGAACGCCAGATGTCCGCCCCGCGCCAGCATCAGAACCGCCCCCAGAGCGACAGCCCGCCGCCCTCCGGACCCATCGTCGGCGAGAAGCTCACCTGCTTGTGATCGGCGACGCCGGTGCTGTCGGCCCCGTGCGATAAGAAACTGAACGCGGCGGTGACGGCCACGATCGCGCCCACGCCGTACAGCACGTCTGCGCCGATCGCCTCGATCTTGCCGCGCAGGAAGCGCGGGTCGTTGTTGTCGACCAGCACGTTGCTGTTGATGTCGTTCTGGATCGCGTCGTGGTTCTGCTGCGACAGGTGGCCGACGTAGGCGCCGCCGGCCAGCAGCACCGCCGCCACGATCGCGGTCGAGATCGCCCGTGTGCGCGGTGGCCGCGGCGACATCTGGACCTCGATCGACGTCTCGACGCCACGTGGGATCTCGACGTCGGACGTGTAGTCCTCCATCCCCTTCTTCTCGACCAGCACCTCGTGCTTGCCGGGCGTCACCTCGGTGCGGCACGGGGTCGCGCAGGCGAACTTGTCGTCGATGATCAGCCGCCCGCCCGACACGCCGCGCCCGTTGATCGCCACCCAGCCCTTCTGCGACGGCGACAGGTTCATCGTGTGCTGGGTCGCGGTCCCGGGCGCCACGTCGATCTCGCGCGCGACGGGATCGTAGCCGAAGCGCTCGACGAAGATCGTGTGCTTGCCCGGCTTCAGGTGGCCGGTGAACGGCGTCCGGCCGATCGCGCCGATCTCCTTGCGGTCGATGAACACGTCCGCGCCGGGGACGTTGGAGACGATCTCGACCCAGCCGAGATAGTGTTCCTCGGAGAGCGCGATGTAGACGTCGATCAGCTTGTCCGAGCGCGGGCTGATGGCGCGCTCTTCCGGTTTCCACCCCTTCGACTCGAGGATCAGGCGGACCGGCTTCGATTCCAGCGATCCCTGCCAGGGCGTCTTGCCGAACGGCCCCTGTCGCTTGTCGTTGAGATAGATCGTCGCGCCCTGCGGCTTGGAATCGATGACCACCAGCCCCTTGGTCTCGATCTCGGACAGGACCGGCGGCGGGGTCGTTGGCGGGGGCGGAGGCGTGGCCGACGGCGGCGTACCGGCGGGCGGAGTCCCGGCCGGGGGCGTTCCGGCGGGCGGCGTGCCCGCGGGCGGCGTCCCGGCCGGTGGCGTGCCGCCCGGCGGCGCCTGTTCCGTCCCTCCGGGCGGCGGCGGCGGTGGAGGCGGTGGCGGGGGCAGAGGCGGCGGCGCCAGCAGCTGGTTGATGACGTCCAGCCGCAGCTTCACCTGCGCGGCGTCGTTGGCGTTCGGATCCTTCTCCAGGTACTTGGTGAAGTACTCCTTCGCCTTTTCGAACTGCTTCAACTTTTCGTACGAGACCGCGACGTTGAACAGGAACGCCGGGTACGGCTTGTGCTCGTAGGCCGACAGGAACCGCTCGGCGGCGACGGCGTATTCGCCGCGCACGAAGGCGTTCTGGGCGGATTCGAACGCCTCCTTGGCCGAGGTCAACGCCTTGTCGGGCGTCGATTCCTCGCCGGCCCCGCCGGCGACGCCGGTTCGCCCGGCGACGAGCACCAATGCGGCGACCAGGACCGGTGCGAGGCGCCGCAGGCTCAATCTCATCCAGCGCGATTAGACGGCATAACCCCGATCCGGATCAAGATCCGATGGGGCCCGATGGCGATCATGCGACGCAATGTCAGGCAAACGGCTCGAACGGATCATCTTCCCGGAAAAAACACCGTCGGATCGCTGCGCGGCGGGCCGTCGTCGGCCGTCATTCGGCTCCGCCGCACGGCTCGTCCTCATAATAAGAAGGCACGAGGGTCGGACAGCGGACGCGGGCGACCTGCAAGACTTCCTTCCAAACGGCGCCCCGCCGCGCCTGCGCGGACATCTTCTCCTCCAAAGTCTTCGCCCGCTGCAGCTCTTCGGACAGACGTTTGTCGCTGGCGGCCAGCGCCGCCGACAGGGGCGCGCACGCGTTCCAGATCTCTGCCTCGCGGGTCGGCGGCGATCGTCGCACCTCCTCGCGTATCCGCTCATTGTGCGCTTCCAGCGCCGCCAGCGAGATCGCGCCCGCCAGCGTCGCCAGCGCACACCACGAGGAGAAGGCGCGGACGCGGCCGGCCCGCTGGCCCCGCCGCGCGCTCTCCTCCCGAATCCGCCGGACCGCGTCGTCGCTGCGCCGCTGGACGTCGCCCGCGCTCACCTCCGGTACCACGCCCTCATCGTATCACTACCGGCGGCCAGCAGGAGCGCTATGCTTGAGGGTATGCGCCGCTCGATCGTCTCGTCGATTCCGATCCTGGCCGCGCTGGTCGTGCTGGGGCACGTCGTGCCGCACCTGCTGGCGCGCCGCGACCTCGCGCCGCAGCCGCCGGCCACCCTGCAATCGGCTCCGGGTATGACAGCGCCCCTGATCGCGCCCAACTGCCAGCTGCAGCCGCCGCTCGCGGAAGCGGATCGCAGACCGATGCTGGTGGCGTTGACGCTGCGTTATCCGCATTTCACAGCCCAGCACCGCGATCTGTTCCGCCGCTACCAGACCTGCGGCGTCGATATGCACCCAGCGGCGCCTCGGTTCGGCGTCGTCCGCTAGGCTGTCGGATCGGACCATCCCCGTTCCAGGAACGCGACGGATCTCCCCTCGCGGCGATTCTCGGTTATCGTGTTCTCATGCCCTCCGAGCCGATCCGGGAAGTGACCGTACTGGGAGCAGGTGTGATGGGCGCGGCCATCGCGGCGCACCTGGCAAACGCCGGCCTGCGCGTCCGCCTGCTCGACGTCCCGGCCAAGGACGCGCCCGCCGGGGACAAGGCCGCGCGCAACAAGGTGGCGGCCGCGGGTCTGGAAGGCGCCCGCAAGGCGAAGCCGGCCGCTTTCTTCTCGCCGCGCTTCGACACGCTGGTCAGCGTCGGCAATCTGGAGGACGACCTCGGCGCGGCGGTCGCCGCCAGCGATGTCGTCATCGAGGCGATCATCGAGAACCTCGCGATCAAGCAGGCGCTGTACGCGCGCATCGACGACATGGGCGGCCGCGCCGTCATCACGTCGAACACGTCGGGATTGAGCATCGCCGACCTGATGAAGGGACGCAGCGCCGACTTCCGCGGCCGGTTCTGCGTCACCCACTTCTTCAACCCGCCCCGCTACCTGAAACTGGTCGAGATCGTCCCCGGCGCCGACACGAAGCCAGAGACGATCGCGCGGGCGGAGGCGCTGTGCGGCGGGATCCTGGGCAAGGGGCTGGTGCGGGCGAAGGACACGCCCAACTTCATCGCCAACCGGATCGGCACGTTCGCGATGATGCGGACGCTGCGCGAGGCGGTCGACAAGGGCTACACGGTCGAGGAGGTCGACATGGTGTTCGGGCCGGCCACCGGCCGCCCGAAGAGCGCCGTGTTCCGCACCGCCGACGTCGTCGGCCTCGACACGCTGATGCACGTCACGAACACCTGCTACGAAACATCGACCGCGGATGAGCGCCGCGACGTGTTCGCGCCCGCGGCCGTCATCCAGCAGCTGGTGGCGAAGAAGTGGCTCGGCGCGAAGACGAAGCAGGGCTTCTACAAGAAGGTGGGGGACGACATCCTTCAGCTCGACCTCAGGACGCTGGAGTACGGCCCGCAGAAGAAGCCGCGCTTCGATTCCGTCGGCGCCACCCGCGGCGTGGACGACGTCGACGAGAAAGTGCGCCGCATGGTGGCCGGCAACGACCGCGCCGCCGAGCTGGCCCGCACCGTCATTTACGAGACGCTGATTTACTCGGCCAACCGCCTGGGTGAGATCGCCGACAGCGTGGTCGACATCGATCGCGCGCTGCGCTGGGGCTTCGGCTGGGAGCGCGGCCCGTTCGAGACCTGGGACGCGCTGGGCGTCAAAGCGACCGCGGAGAAGATGGAGGCGGCCGGCTACACCGTGCCCGGCTGGGTGCGCGAGCAGATCGCCGCCCAGGGCGAAGGGACGCGCTTCTATCGATCCGAAGCGGGGAAGCCGGGCCAGCTGGCCCAGCTCGGGCAGCGCGGCGGATTCACGCCGATCCCGACCGACCCGCGCGTGCTGTCGCTGGACGCCATCCGGGCCGCCGGCGGCGAGGTGGAGCGCAACGGCAGCGCGTCGATCCTCGACATCGGCGACGGCGTCTTCTGCCTCGAATACCACACGAAGATGAACGCGCTCGATCCGGACCTCTGGACGATGACCTTCAAGGCCGTCGACCGCGCCGAGCGCGAAGGCGTCGGCCTGGTGATCGGCAACGACGCGCCCGACGCGTTCTGCGCAGGCGCCAACCTGTTCGGCGTGCTCATGGCGCTCGGGCAGGGAAACATCAAGCTGATCGACGAGATGGTCGTGACGTTCCAGAGCCTCTGCATGCGCACGCGCTACGCGACGGTGCCGGTCGTCGCCGCGCCCTTCGGTCTGACGCTGGGTGGCGGCGCGGAGGTGGTGATGGGCTGCCAGGCGGTGCGCGCGGCGGCCGAGCTTTACATCGGCTGCGTCGAGGTCGGCGTCGGCCTGATCCCGGCCGGCGGCGGCTGCATGGAGATGGCGGCGCGGGCGGCGGCGCGCGCGACCGACGATCCGCAGTTCGACATCCTGTCGCTGGTCCGGGCGCCCTTCCTGGCGCTGGCGACCGCGCGCGTGTCGACCAGCGCCGAGGAGGGACGCGACCTCGGCTACCTCCGGCAGGGGGACAGCGTGTCGATGGCGCGCGAGACGCTGATCTCCGACGCCAAGCAGACGGCGCTGGGCCTCGCGCGCGCCGGCTACCGCCCGCCCCCGCCCCGCCGCATCCGCGTCATGGGCGAAGGCGGCCAGGCGACCCTCAAGCAGGCGCTCATCAACCTGCTTGGCGCACACCAGATCACCGCGCACGACGCCGTCGTGTCGGGCCACCTCGCCCGCGCGCTGTCGGGCGGCTCCGTCCCCGCCGGCGCGACGGTCAGCGAACAGCACATCCTCGACCTCGAGCGCGAGGGGTTCCTGTCCTTGTGCGGGGAACCGAAGACCCGCGACCGCATCCAACACATGTTGCAGAAGAGCAAGCCTCTTCGGAATTGAGGGCCAAGCCATGCGCGAAGTCGCCATCCTGTCGGCCGTGCGGACGCCCATCGGGCGTGCACCGCGCGGCGTCTTCAAGAACACGCGGCCCGACGACCTGGCCGCTCAGGTCTCGCGCGAGGCGCTGCGCCGCGCCGAGGTCGAGTCGGCGACCGTCGAGGACCTGGTCCTCGGATGCGCGAACCCGGAGGGCGAGCAGGGCTTGAACGTCGCCCGCCAGGTCGGCTTCCTGGCCGGCCTGCCCGACGCGGTGCCGGCGATGACCATCAACCGGTTCTGCTCGTCGGGCCTGCAGTCGACGGCCATCGTCGCCGATCGCATTGCGGCCGGCAGCATCGACGTCGGCGTGGCGGGCGGCCTCGAGTCGATGTCGATGATTCCGATGGGCGGCACGAAGGTCGCGCTCAACCCCGCGGTCGTCGAGCAATTCCCCAACGCGTACATTCCGATGGGCAACACGGCGGAGAACGTCGCCCGCCAGTTCGGCGTCAGCCGCGGCGATCAGGACGCGTTCGCGCTCGCGAGCCACCAGAAGGCCGTGGCGGCGCAGGGGCGCGGCGACTTCAAGGCCGAGATCCTCCCGATCAAGACGCGCGTCTTCGACGGCGAGGTCTGGCGCGATATCACCGTCGACAAGGACGAGGGCCCGCGCGCGGACACGTCGCTGGAGAAGCTGGCGGCGCTGAAGCCCGTCTTCGACCCCACCGGCACCGTCACGGCCGGCAATTCGTCGCCGCTGAACGACGGCGCGGCCGCGGTCGTGCTGATGGGCGCCGACGCCGCCAAGGCGGCGGGCAAGAAGCCGCGCGCCTACTTCCGCGCGTTCACCGTCGCGGGCGTGCCGCCCGAGATCATGGGAATCGGACCGGTGCCGGCCGTCCGCAAATTGCTCGCGAAGACCGGCCTCAAGGTCGATCAGATCGACCTGTTCGAGATCAACGAGGCGTTCGCGTCGCAGGCGCTCTACTGCCAGCGCGAGCTGGGCCTGCCGGCCGAGCGCGTGAACGTGAACGGCGGCGCGATCGCGCTCGGGCACCCGCTCGGCGCGACGGGCGCCCGCCAGATCGCCACCGCCCTGCACGAGTTGGAGCGCCGGAAGGGCCGCTACGCCGTCATCTCGATGTGCGTCGGCGGCGGGATGGGCGCGGCCGGCCTCATTGAACGCGCCGGCTGAACGGCGTTCCGGAATCGTTACGAACCGGTGAACTGGCCCCGGTGTGTGTTGAGGTGTGTGCGTTGAGGTGTGCCTTCCGAGCTCGTTGAACTGCGTTCCGGGCTCCAAGAACTTTCTTTTGTCCTTCCAGATGCGATTCTCGCGGTGATAACGTTCGGCCCGTTTCAAATCGGCCAGCTGACCTGTTGAGGAGGCATTCATGCGGAGGTTCCTGAGTCTTCAGTCCTGTCTCTTGCTGGCCGCGGCAGCCGTCGCCGGCACCTCGTGTCGGAAGTCGTCGACGTCGACATCGGATGACGTGACGACGCGCGTGGGTGCCATCAACGTCAACGCGTGGAGCCCGCACGACGGAACCGCGCCGCCCATCCCCGCCACCACGATCGGGACCGGACGCAGCCAGTTCTCGAACATGGGAACCGCCGCGGCGCTCACGAACGGCCAGGTGCTCGTCGCGGGCGGCATCGAGGCCAGCGCGGCCAGCACGGCGGTGCACCGATTGACCACCTCGACTGAAACCTCCGTTTTCAATGCTGCGCCCAACCTGAGCGGCAACGCGCGCGGATTCGGCGCCCTGATCGCGCTCAACGCGGCGATGGCCTCCGGCAACGGCGAGGCGCTGCAGGCGGGCGGCGGCACGCGCAACTATCCGGGCGCCGGCGGCATGGTCAGCATCACCGCGTACTCGGACGCGAACCGCTGGAGCGTCGCGAACAACTCGTGGTCCGCGGCCAACATGACGATCTTCCGGTACATGCCGTCCGCCACGTTGATGGCCGACGGCCGCGTGCTGATCGCGGGCGGTCACACCGGCGCCGGCACGGCCCCGCACACGAACGCGGAGACCAACACGCTCGAGTACTTCAGCCCGGGGAACAACACGTTCTCGGGAACCGGGCTGCCGACGATGATGGCCGCGCGCCGCGGTCACGTCGGCGCGCTGCTGACCTGCGCGTCGCCCTCCCCCGCCACCTGCGCGGCGCGTGAAGGGTTCGTCTGGTTCGCGGGCGGTCTGTCGGGCAACGCCTTCGGCGGCGGCGGAACGATGAACACCGAGCTCTTCAATCCCGCCGGCATGGGGACCATCACCGCCGGCCCGGCCCTGCCGGCGCTGCGGCTGTATCCGGGCGCCGCTCGGCTCCCCGACGGCAAGATCCTGATCTGCGGCGGCTGCAACAACCGCGACTGCTCCGCGGCTTCGCTGCAGACCTGCGTCCAGTACGACCCGGTGAACAACCTCATCAACTCGCCCAGTGCGCCGGGCAACATGCAGACGGCGGCCGGCGCGTTCTCGATGATCACGCTGCCGACGGGCAAGGTGCTCGCCGTGGGCGGCTACAACGGCAGCGGCTCGGCGCCGCTCGCCCGCTCCGAGGTGTACGATCCGATCGCGCGCACCTGGTCCAACACCGCCGGCTCGCTGACGAACGCGCGCTATGACGCCGCGGTCGCCCTGCTCCAGGACGGCAAGGTGATCATCGCCGGCGGTCGCCAGGGCACCTACAATGCGTCGACGGAGATCAGCACCGTCGAGTCGTTCGACCCCGGAACGCCGACGGTCGACCGGACCTACACCGGCGCGACCGCCAACCCGGTCACGCGCGACGGCTGCAAGACCTGGCAGGTCGACGGCACCTTCGTCCAGCTCGCCAACGGTACGGCGTGCGACGACGGCAACGCCTGCACCTCCGGCGAGACGTGCCAGAACGGCGTCTGCGGCAGCCCGACCGCGACCATCACCTGCACGGGTAACAACCAGTGCAAGGTCTGCGACCCGAACCCGGCCAACGCCGGCGCCGGTCAGGCCCGCTGCACCATCAACGCCACCAACGGGACAGCCTGTGACGACGGAACGTTCTGCAACGGCGCCGACACCTGCGCGGCGGGCGCCTGCACGGTCCACCCGGGCAATCCCTGCACGGGCGGCGCGGAGTGCAACAACTCCTGCAACGAGGCGGGCAAGAACTGCTTCAACCCCGTCACCACCACCTGCACGACGGACAACAATGTCTGCACGGACGATCACTGCGACGCTGCCGGCGCCTGCGTCCACACCAACAACACCGCCCCCTGCGACGACGGCAACGCCTGCACGACCGGGGACACGTGCGGGGCGGGAC
>DATFXS010000199.1:0-4299 GCA_035315605.1 Polyangia bacterium | reverse complement strand
CGCGATCACGTCGGTCAGCCTGACCGTGATCGCCTGGCGGGAAAAACGGCGTGGCGTCCGGATGGTGATCGAGGGGCTCGCGGGCATCGCGCTCCTGGTTCCGTGGGCCACGAGCTGGTTCACCAAGCCGGTGGCGACGCTGTACGGCGTCGCGGTGACCGGGCTACAGCTGGCGGTGGCGTTCGTCACCCACCGGGGCTGGATCCGCTCCGGGCGCTTCGGCTACCTGCGCGCGGCGGCCGCCGAGCAGGCCGCCTCCGCCGGTCCGTCGGCGAACGACGTCGTGACGCTGGCCGAGGCGGTGGCGCTGAAGGCCACCTACCCGTCGACGACCGTGGTCGCGCTGCGCGGCCCCAACAAGAACCTGTGCCGCGAGGCCGCCCGGCGCGCGCGCGGCGCGGGGGACGCGGCCGTTTACATCATCGTGGTCGACGAGATCCCGGGGCTGTTCTTTCCGCCCAAGACGGGCCCGTCGGACGACGCGCTGGAGGTGCTGGACGCGGCGGTGCACGACATCGCCGCCGAGAAGATGGAGGCGGTGCCGGTCTGGCGGCTGGCGCACAACGCGGGCGCGTCGATCGCGGAGGCGGCGGAAGAGCTGGACGCGCGCTGCGTGCTGATGGGGACCACGGCGCGGTCGGCGGTCTGGCAGTTCCTGCGCGGCGACGTGCTGAAGGAGCTGCTGCGCGAGCTGCCCGAAAAGGTCCACGTGGTGATCTGTGAGTAGCGTCGAGTCGCCCCCATCCTCCGCCACCGCGTCCGCGCCGCGCCCGCGTCGCAGCATGTCGCGCTTCACCGAGATCCCGGAGGCGCTGTTCGAACGCAAGAAGTCGTCGGGGCGGCTGGGGGCGCTGCTCGCCTGGTCGGTCGTGTTCGCGGACGTCGGCACGTCGATCTACTACGTGCCGGGCCTCCTGTTCCGGCAGCTCGGCGGCACCAGCCCGTCGCCGGCCGCGGCGTTCGTGCTGGCGACCGGCATCGCCTTCATTTTCCTGTCGCTGAAATACGTCGACGTGGCGGCGCGCTATCCCGACGGCGGCGGCGTCGTGTCGGTCGCGTCCGACGCGTTCGGCCCGTTCATCGGCTGCATCGGCGGCATCCTGATCTGCGTCGACTACTTTCTCACCGGGGCGATCTCGTCGGTCAGCGGGTTCCAGTACCTCGCCGCCGAGCTGCCCGGATTGACGAGCTCGATCGCGCCCGCCGCGTGCGGCGCCCTGATCGTCCTGGGCGCGCTCAACCTGATCGGTATCCGGGAATCGGCGTCGCTGACGGCGGCGATGGCGGTCGCGTCGCTGGTCGTCAACCTGGTCGTGATGGGCGCGGTCGTGGTGCACCTGGACGGCCCGCACTGGGACATGGTGCTGCACCAGTTCACGGCCGTCGGGGCGCTGAAGCCGTGGACGATCCTGGTTGGGTTTGGCAGCTCGTGGCTGGCGTTTTCGGGGCTGGAGTCGATCAGTCAGATCGCGCCCGCGCTGGCGGATCCGCGCGAGAGAACCGCGCTGCGGGCGATGCTGCTCGTCGTCGCGTGCGTCCTGATCACGTCGCCCGTCATCACGGCCTTCGAGACCGCGCTGCTCAACGTGTCGCAGGCGAACCCGGATCAGTTCGTCTACGAGCTGGGCGCGAGCTTCGGGGGGCGCGCCATCGGCATCGCCATCGTCCTGACGTCGTCGACGCTGCTGATCGGGGCGGCGAACACCGCGATGATCGGCTGCTACCACGTCTTCCTGGCGCTGGTCCGCCTCGGGTTCCTGCCGCAGTGGCTGGCGGAGCGGAACCTGCGCTTCGGCACGCCCCATCGGGCGATCGCGATATCGGTCGTCGTGCCGGCCGTGGTGGTGCTGGCGACGCGTGGCCAGATGGACGCGCTGGGCGACATGTATTCGTTCGGCCTCCTGGGCGCGTTCACGCTGACGTCGCTGGGCATCGATCGCCTGCGCGCGCAGGAGCGTTACCGCGGGCCTGCGTTCTGGGTCGGGCTGTTCACGTCGGCGCTGGTGCTGCTCGCCTGGGGCATCAACCTGATCGAGAAGAAGAAGGCGACGATCTTCGGCGGCACGACGACGCTGATCGGTTTCGGGATCGCGTACGCCGTGCGGCGCGGCTGGATCGGCGGCCACCGCACGGGGTTCACGGAGGCCGAGGCGGCCGAGCACGCGGCGGCCGAGCTGGAGACCGCGACCGAGGTGGTCACGCTGGAAGAGTCGATGGATATGAAGCACATCTACCCATCGACGACGCTGGTCGCGGTGCGCGCCGCCAATTTGCGCCTGTTCCAGGAGGCGCTGGCGCGCGCGCGCGGCGCGGGAGACGCGGCGGTCTACGTGATCTACGTCGACGAGGTCCCGGGCCTGTTCTTCCCGCCCAAGGCAGGGCCGTCGCGCGAGGCGCGCACCGTGCTTCAGGCGGCGGTCGACTACTTCAAGCAGGCTGGCTTCACGGCGGTCCCGATCTGGCGCATGGCCCACGACGCCGGCGCCTCGGTCGCGGGCGCGGCGCGCAAGCTCGGGATGGAGGCGGTCATGGTCGGCACGTCGCAACGCAACGCCGTCTGGCACCTGCTGCGCGGCAACGTCCTCAAGTCGCTGGTCCGCGAGCTGCCTCCGACGACGCGCGTCTGGATCTGTAATTGAGCGACTCGATTCGCGACCTCACCGCGGCGGCGCAGGCACATATGGATGCCGGTAGGTTCGCGGAGGCGGAGGTCGCCATCCGCCTGCTGATCGATCGTATCGCCCCCGACGACCACCTTCGCCTCTGGATCGAGTTCGTCAGCCTGGCGGGCGTCCTCAACATGCTCGAGAGAGCTGACGAGGGCACCGAGATGTACCGCCGGGCGCTGGAGGAAGCGGAACGGCTGCCCTCGGGAAAGGAGGCTGGGGCGGCCAGGTATATGCTCGCCAATCAGTACCTCATCTTTGGCGACCCCAGGGACGCGCTCGAAACCGCAGATCCGATTCCCCAGGGCGTTGGGCATGTCCAATGCCTCCTTCACGGCGTCGTCGCCGAAGCTCATTGGAAGCTCGAACAGCGGGACGAGGCGCGAACGGCGGCCCAGAGAGCCATCGAACCGGATCTCCGCTGTTTCGGTGCCTCACAAACATCGATCAGACCGGCGCGGCGCCAGCCGAAAGCTGCGAGCCAGGTTCTGGCTGACGAGATCGGTGAAGGTTCGGTGGCAGTTGGGATGGGCCGTAACCAGCCGTCGACCACGGCCCAGAGCCGCGAGGATCGACGCCAGCGGGGCCTCGCTGGTGTTTCCGAAAATTGAACAGAACGTAGACGATCGCCAATCGCACCTCGCGCGGCGTTTTCAACGCACGCGCATGGTATCTGTCACCCCAGACCTTGCCGACGCCGGTGATGCGCTTGACTGCCAGCGCGATCCGGATCGCAAGACCCCGAATGCCTTTCGACAACTCGAGATGATCATCGGCCTCGACGATTGCGTGCAGGTGGTCCTGCTGAACGGAGAAATGCAGCACGCGAAATGTCCCATCACCGGACCGGGCGATGCTTTGGCGGATGGCTGAGAACAACTTGATCGAACGCAGCGATGGAATGCCAGGGCCGCCGCGAAGGGTCGGCAATACCGGATAGCGCGCGTCGTGCTTCGCGCGACGATCGTGTCCCATCCTGGGTCGACCCGGTGCGGGCCGGCGGCCGGCGCCGGCTCTTCGCCCTCCCCACGAATTGGGTACGGGGAGTTGCATCTGACGCCGCGAACGCCGTGCCATCTTGAATCCGCGATAGTTGTTTCGGCGCGGGATTCATTTGGTTTCGCCGGCGGACCGTTGGCGATTGGTCACCGGCGTTGGTGAATCAACAGCGCGGAGGGCGGGTTTTCGCGCACTTAGCCGCTGGCACCGCCGCTTGCAATGACCCTCGATCAAAAAACAGAGGAGTCGACGATGAAGACGACGATGGTGCGATTGGCGATTGCGATGGGGTTGCTGGTTCTGCCGGTGCTCGGGATGGGCTGCGTCGAGAGCGAACCCGAGGGGTCATGCACGACCACGGGATTCAGCAGCGATCCCAACGGGGGCGGTAACTACGAACGGTGTCAGCCGCACTCGACGGCGTCGGCCTGCGCGCAGTCGGGCGGCAGCTTTCAGGAAGGCGACGACTGCGTGCTCTTCGGCCTGTTCCAGGCCATCACGGCGAACTAGGGCCGCGCCGGGTGGGTCGCTCTTCGGGGAGCTGCGCCTGAGCCCATCGCCGACGGCGGATGCTATGGTGGGCGGCGGTGATCGGTCGTATCGCGATCCTGTTCGGCCTGCTGGCGCAGCTTGC
>DATFXS010000198.1:0-5680 GCA_035315605.1 Polyangia bacterium | reverse complement strand
GGGCGCTGCTCGATCTCGCGCGCGACGCCGCCGAGCCGACGAGCGCGGATCGCGCGCGCGTGCGGGCCGCCCTGGCGGCGCGGCTGGGCGCAGCGGCCGGGCTGGGGACGGCGGCTGGCCTGGGCGCGTCCGCGAAGGCGGCCGCCGCAGCTGGAGCGGGCGGCGGCGGAAGCGGCGCCACGGCGGCCGGCGTGGCGGTGAAGGGCGGCCTTCTGGCGACGACGAAGCTGATCGGGACTGCGATATTGGTCAGTGCCGGTGTCGCGGGCGGCGCGGTCGCCGTCCACCATGCCCGGCGGGCCCCCGTGGCCGCGATCGTGGCGGCTCCGCAGGCACAGGGACGCGTCGCGAGCCCACGGCGGAGCGCCCCGGCCGTCGCCGATGTCGCCCCGTCCCTTCCCGATCCGCCGGAGGCGCCTTCCGAGCCGGTGCCGGAGGCACGGGAGCGTGCGGATATCTCGAGGCGCGGCGTGGCCTTGCCGCTCCGACCATCGTCGCCTGCGCCGCGCGCGGCGATCCGGGACGTCCGCGCCGCGGAGCGCTCACCCACCGCGAGCCCGCCGGAGGCGCCGCCGGCCGCAGAGCACCGGGAGGCGGAGGCGCCCCAGCCGCCGCTCCCCGCCGCGCGCGAGCACGTCGACCGGCCGACGCAGCCGATCGCGCCCACGGCCAGGTCCAGCCTGGCCGACGAGGCGCGCCTCGTGCGGGAGGGCGTGGCGGCGATGCGCGCGGGCAATCCGGCGCGGGCGGTCGTGCTGTTCGACGCGCATGCCCGCGCCTATCCGCACGGCGTGCTCGCCGTCGAGCGCGAGGCCGAGCGCGCCCTCGCGCTGGCGGAGCTCGACCGTCCGGCGGTGGCGCGCGCCGCGCTCGCCGAATTCCTGCGGGCGCATCCCGATTCGCCGTTGATCGCGACCGTACGGCAGCGCCTGCGCGCGCTCGACGCTGCAGGCGCGGGTGCGACGTCGGGCCAGCCTCCGCGCTAGCGCCCGCACCCGGTCGGGCCGCGGGAAAATTCGTGACGGACGCGCGCGGCGAACGACACTAGTCCTTCGTCCGACGGCGAGGTGAACACGACGTCGTCGGCGTAACCGCGTCGCCTGCCGCCGCCTTCATTGGCGCACGACGCAGCACTCGACCTTCGACGAGGTCGAACGGAGGACGACTGTGATCGAACGTCGGGCGCGCGCGCTCCTTGCCCTGGGTG
This sequence comes from Polyangia bacterium, assembly GCA_035315605.1. Lineage (GTDB taxonomy): Bacteria > Myxococcota_A > Polyangia > Fen-1088 > Fen-1088 > JADGRB01. Next base: position 4,473 of record DATFXS010000198.1, on the reverse strand, counting down.
TGTCCGCAGCGATGGCATGCGGACCGGACGGTGAGGTCTCGCCGGACATGAACATCGAACCGCCGCCGCCCATCCTCGAAGGCTACACGGCCGATCCGCACGCGGTCGTATTCGACGGTGTGTTCTACGTCTACCCGACCTCCGACAACGGCAACTGGCAAACGACGGAATTCTCCGCGTGGTCGTCGACGGACCTCGTTCATTGGAAGAAGGACGGGTTGATCCTCGACGTCGCGACGGACCTGCGCTGGGCGAAGGTCCGCGCCTGGGCGCCGGCGATGATCCGAAGAGACGGCCGATATTTCTTCTACTTCGCCGCTGAACAGCAGATCGGTGTCGCCGTCGCCGACAAGCCCGTCGGGAAATTCGTCGATCCGCTGGGCAAGCCGCTCATCACGCCGAGCAGCGAGCATCCGGGCCAGGTGATCGATCCCTTCGCGTTCATCGACGACGATGGTCAGGCGTACCTCTATTACGGCCAGGGCAACCTGTACGCCTACAAGCTGGCGCCCGACATGATCACGCTCGACGGCCCGGCGACGAAGATGACGCCGCCTCACTTCAACGAGGGCGTCTTCATGATCAAACGTCAGGGCCTCTACTATTTCATGTGGTCCGAGAACGACGCGCGCGACCCGGGATATCAGGTGGCCTACGGCATCTCCACGTCGCCGCTCGGCCCCATCGTGGTGCCGTCCGACAACGTGATTCTTCGGCAGAGGGGACGGGCGCGCGGCACCGGTCATCACTCGGTCGTCGAGGTGCCGGGGACGGACCGCTGGTACATCTTCTATCACCGGCACGCAGTCCCGAATGGGAACGGCTACCTCCGTGAGACCTGCCTGGCCCCGCTCGAGTTCGAGGCCGACGGACGGATCAAGAAGGTCGATCCGTTGGCGCGGCCGCCGGACGGTGGCCCCGCCGACGCGTTGCTACGCCTCCGTCTCGCGCCGGATGGTGCCGCGGTAGCTGGCCGGGCTCATGTGCAGGACGCGGCGAAACACCTTGCCGAAGTGACTTCGATCGGCAAAGCCCCAGGATTTGCCGACGTCCTGGAGTGACTCGCCGGTCTCGACCAGCATTCGGGCCGCCTCCTTGACGCGAACGTCAGCGATGAAGCTCGCCGGGGTGAGGCCCGTGCGCGCGCGGAAATAATGGCTGAAGCGGCTCTGGGTCATGCCGTGGTCGGCGGCGAGCTCCCGGACCGTGACGGGCGCGCGGGGCGTCGCCAGCACCCGCTGCCGCACGCCGTCCAGCAAGCGATCGCGCTCGCCGTGCGGATCGCTGAGCGTCTCCGCCAGCCGTTCGTACGCCAGCACCATCTCGAACAGCGCTGCCTCGACCTCGAATCGGTCGCGAAAGTCTTTGTGAAACACGCCCCGTACGAGGCGCATGACGCTGCCGACCAGATCGCTCTCCGGCCCGCAGGCGATCGTCGGCCCGGTCGCCGCGACGCGGGCCTTGAGGCGCCGGACCAGGTACGGGTGACAGATGCCGATCCACGCGAACGTCCAGCCGGGCGAGGCCGGCGGGAGGTAATAGCGGTGCCGCGAGGGCACGACGGCGACGAAGGCGCGGCCCGGCGTCATGCGCTCGGGGGGCTGGTCGTACGTTTCGAAGTTGCCCCACCCGGCCAGGGTCAGCTGCAGGAAGACCAGCGGCGGATCGCGCCGGTCGAGGCGCTTCATGCCGTCCCAGTAGTAGCGCCTCGGATCCGTCCGGGTCTCGACGCTGCCGAAGTAAGCGTTCGTCGGCGTCCACCACGGTGGCGCGAGGGCGGTGGTCCGCGAGACGTCGATCAGATGGCGCAGGTGGGTGGTCCACTCGGGCGGCGCGGCCGGTCCCTGCGCCCGTCCGGCGAGCGCGTCGGAGACCGAGACGTCGAGGGAATTGTGCCGCCACTGGGCGGCGCCGCGCGGCGCACGAGAGCTCATAAATAGACCACGTTAAGGAAGTTTACATTTGTGGCTGGCCGAAATACAGCCTCGAGTGGTTTTTTCGTGCGGATGCAGGGCCGCATAAATAGACCACATGTCGCAATGTTTGAGCCAGGATCTGCGCCGCGTGCGACTCTCTGATTTGCAAGGTCATGAACGGTGCGCGTGAAGGTTCAGTGACCGCGTGCGTTGTGGGGATCGACTTCGGCACCGACTCGGTGCGAAGCATCGTCGTCGACGCGGCGACGGGGAGCGTGCTCGGCGCGTCGGTGAAGCCCTATCCGCGCTGGGCGAACGGGCTCTACTGTGATCCCGCCCAGAATCGGTTCCGCCAACATCCGCTCGACTACCTCGAGACCTTGGAGTCGTCGCTGCGCGACGCTCTCGCCGAGGCCGGCCCCGGGGCACCGGGCCGGGTCCGCGGGATCGCGGTCGACACGACCGGGTCGACGCCGGTGCTGGCGGATCGCTCGGGCAAGCCGCTGGCGCTGAGCGCGCCGTTCGCCGACAACCCGAACGCGATGTTCGTGCTCTGGAAGGATCACACGGCCGTCGCCGAAGCCGAGCGCCTGAATCAGCTGGCGCGCACCTGGGGCGGCACCGACTTCATCAAGTACGTCGGGGGGATCTACTCGTCGGAGTGGTTCTGGGCCAAGGCGACGCACATCCTCGAGACGGATCCGGCGGTCGCGGAGGCGGCGGTCAGCATCGTCGAGCACTGCGACTGGATCCCAGCCGTTCTGACCGGCACGACCGACCTCGCGCGGTTCAAACGCAGTCGCTGCGCGGCCGGACACAAGGCGCTCTGGCACGCGGAGTTCGGCGGCTACCCGGCGGACGCGTTTCTCGCCGCGCTCAACCCCAGGCTGCCGGCGCTGAAGAAGACGCTGGGGACCGAGACGTTCACCGCGGACACGCCGTTCGGCACGCTCTCGCCCGAGTGGGCGGCGAAGCTCGGTCTGCCGCGCGAGACCGTCGTCGGCGTCGGCGCGTTCGACGCGCACATGGGCGCGGTCGGCGGCGGCATCGCCCGCCATCGCATCCTCAAAGTGATGGGGACCAGCACGTGCGACATCGTCGTCGCGCCGCGCGCCAACGAGCCCGAAAAGCTGGTGGCCGGGATCTGCGGTCAGGTGGACGGGTCGGTGATCTCCGGAATGATCGGCTACGAGGCCGGCCAGTCGGCGTTCGGCGACGTCTACGCCTGGTTCAAGGCGCTGCTCGCCTGGCCGCTGGAGACTGTCCTGCCGGCGCTGCCCGGGCTGTCCGACGCGGTGAAGGACGACGTCGTCGCGCGCGTGGCGGAGAAGATCATCCCCGCGCTGGAAGAGCGCGCCGCCGCGCTCCCCATCGAGGAGAGCGCGCCGCTCGCGCTCGACTGGATGAACGGGCGTCGCACGCCCGACGCCAACCAGCGGCTGACCGGCGCGATCACCGGCCTGCGCCTGGGGACCGATGCGCCGCGCGTCTACCGCAGCCTGGTCGAAGCGACCGCCTTCGGCTCGCGCGCGATCGTCGAGCGCTTCCGCGCCCAGGGGATCCGCATCGACAGCGCCATCGCCATCGGCGGCGTGGCGAAGAAGAGCCGCTTCGTGATGCAGACGATCGCCGACGTGATGAACCTGGAGGTGACGGTGGGGGCGGGCGCGGAGCCCGTCGCGCTGGGGGCCGCGATGTTCGCGGCCACGGCGGCCGGGCTTTACCCGCGCGTCGAGGAGGCGCAGCGGGCGATGTCGTCAGGCACCGAGACGATCTATCGACCGGACCCCGAGCGCGCGGAGCGCTACGACCGCATCTATCAGGCGTATTTGGCGCTCGGCGCGTTCGTGGAGAACGAGCTGGGACGTCGTCGATGAAACGAGCAACACAAAGATGAGCACCAAGAGCACCCCACGGAGCGAGAACGAAGTCTGGTTCCTGACCGGCAGCCAGGAACTTTACGGCCAGGAGACCTTGAACCAGGTCTCCGAGCACTCCCGCCAGATCGCCGCGCATTTCGACGCGGCATTGCCGGTTCGCGTGGTGTGGAAACCGACGCTCAAAGGGGCGGAGGCGATCACCGAGATGTGCCTCCTCGCCAACTCCAGCCCCGCCTGCGTCGGCGTGATCACCTGGATGCACACGTTCTCGCCCGCGAAGATGTGGGTGCAGGGCCTCGACAAGCTCGGCAAGCCGCTGGCGCACCTGCACACGCAGTTCAATCGCGAGCTCCCCTGGTCGGAGATCGACATGGGGTTCATGAACCTGAATCAGTCGGCGCACGGCGACCGCGAGTACGGGTTCATCCTGGCGCGCCTGCGGCTGCACCGACAGATCGTCGTCGGTCACTGGCAGGACCGCGCCGTGGCCGCCGATCTCGACGCGTGGTCGCGCGTCGCCTGCGCGGCCGCCGAGTCGCGCCGGCTGCAGATCGTGCGCTTCGGCGGCATGAACATGCGCGACGTCGCGGTGACGGGCGGCGACCGGCTGGAGGCGCAGATCCGTCTGGGGTGGTCGACGAATGGTTACGGCGTCGGCGATCTGGTCGAGCGGATCG
>DATFXS010000197.1:0-2598 GCA_035315605.1 Polyangia bacterium | reverse complement strand
CCGGCGGGACCGGCGCGGCGGACGCCGGCACGACCACGCGGGTCGTGACCCCGCTGCCGATCTCCGCCGACGAGGCGCTGACCCGCATCGCGGCCGTGCTCTGGAACGCACCGCCAGACGCAGATCTCCTTTCGCAGGCGGCGCTTGGACACATCACGACGGTCGAGGATCTCTACGGCGTGATACGGCAGATGCTCGTCGACCAGCGCGCCGCGACGGGCGTGGGCGCGTTCTACCGCTGGTGGCTGAACCTCCCCGCGCTGGCCACGCTGTCGAAGGACGCGGCGGTGTTTCCCGCGTACACCTCCGCGCTGCAGGCCGACATGGCCAGCGAGACCGAGACCTACGGGGTCAACGTGACGCTGGCGATGAACGGGTCTTACCAGACACTATTGACGGGGAACTTCAGCTTCCTCGACGCTCGCCTCGCCGACATCTACGGCGTCTCCGGCGTTGCCGGCGACAGCCTCCAGCTGGTCATGCTGCCACCCGGCCAGCGCGCGGGCCTGCTGACCCAGCCTGCGCTGCAGGCGCTGGGCTCGCTCGCGACGCGCAACTCGCCGGCCCGGCGCGGCGCCTACGTCGAGGGGCGCTTCCTCTGTTTCCCGCCCCCGCCCCCACCGGTGTCGCCCACGGCGGGGCCGCCCGACACGTCGACACCGGGGGTCACGCTGCGGCAGGCGATGGAGACCGAAGAGGAGCAGGCCATGGTGTGCACCGCATGCCACCAGACCTTCGACCCCTCGGGTTTCGCCTTCGAGGGCTTCGACGCCATCGGGCGCGTGCGGACGACGGACAATGGCGCGCCGGTCGACGTTTCGAACCTGAGCATCTACGTGCCGATGGCGGGGAGCCCGGTCGTCAACGGTCCCATCGAGCTCGCGAACATGCTGGCGAGCAATCCGGTCGCGGAGGATTGCATGACGCGAAAGTGGCTGTCCTTCGCGCTCGGACGAGACTTGCAATCCTCCGACGACGCGTGGGTCACCAGGATCGATCAGACCTTCGCAAGCGCCGACTACAACCTCAAGGAGCTCATCGCCGCCGTGCTGATGAGCGGCCCCTTCCTGGCCCCCTGAGTCGGCGCTATTGCGCGATGTCGAGGGGTGGGCCGTAGAGGCTGTCGCGGAATTCGACGTAGCCGAACGAGCCGGCTCCCATCACCTGCAGGACGACGGTGTCGTTCGCGTCGACCTCCTCCATGAGCCGGGAGGTCGAGTACGTGATGATCGTGTTCCCGTTCGAGAGGCGCTGGACATCGCCGAAGTTCGTGGCGCCGCCCTGGCTGCTGAACGCCTTGATCAGGTGGCCGTCCAGGCCGTATTCGATCGCCTGCGACCGGTTGCCGCCCGCGGTGCCGTTGTTCGCGAACAGAATGATGCTGCTGTCGAGCAGCTGGTGCCCGTGCTGCGCGCCGCCCCAGGCGGCGTTCCCGCCGCTCACCTTCTGCGTCAGCTTCCACTGCAGGACGCCCATCCGGTTGACGACGGCCAGCTCGTGCTGCCAGTCCGAATACGTGTAGAAGTCTTCCTTCTTCGAATAGCGGACGGCGTTGCCGTGACAGTTCGACATCCCGGTGCCCATGCTGGTGACGTTCGTCGGCTCGAAGACCTCCTTGGTCGTGCCGGCGTTGTTGATCTCGAAGATGCTGTTGCAGTCGGGCTCGCCGTAGTCGAGGTACGCCATCGTGTCGCCGCTGACGGCCGCGATGTCGTGTGACGCCTTGGTGTTCGCGTACGACTGGGTCGTCAGCGCGTCCATGGTGACGCGCCGGAGCACGTTGCCCGACAGCGATTCGTTCACCAGCCAGATGCTCTGACTGTCGGCGGACATCCGGGCGCGCGAGATGCCGTCCGTCGATTCGCTCGATGCCGCCGTGTACCACCAGACGATGTCGCCGTCGGTGTCGAAGATGAAGGGCACGTTCGACCCGGTCCCCTGCCAGAACGACGTGATGAAGAATCCCCTGGGCACGGCCGCCGCGTTCTTGACCGAGAAGCTGGTGATCGGCGTCGAGCTCAGCTTCGCGCCCGTCGTCACCGTCTGGTCGTTGCTCATGTACGTGTTCGCGCCGGCGGTCGCCACGATCCGGAAGTGGTAGGTCTTCGCCGGCTTCATGCCCAGCAGCAGCGTTCGATAGTTGGTCGCGGTCAGATCGACCGGCGCGGTCATGCCGTAGGTCGTGTCGAGGCCGAAGTCGATGTGCGCGGCGGTGACGCCGGAAACGGAGATCGACCAGGTGACGATGCCGACCGTCGTCGGCGCGGTCGACTTCATCGCGCTCGCGAGCTGCACCGTGATCGTGAAGAGGTTGCTTCCGCCGCTGCCGGCCGTGCCGGACGCACCGCCCGTGCCGCCGGCTCCACCCCGGGCGCCGCCCGTGCCGGTTCCGGCCGTCCCGCCGGTTCCCGCGCCGCCGGCCCCGGTCGCGCCGCCGCGGCCGGCCACACCGGTGGCGCTGCCGCCGGTCCCGGTCGTGCCCGCTGATCCGGTCGTGCCGCTGCTGCCCGCCGCACCCGTGGTCCCGCCGCTGCCGACCGCGCCGGCTGCGCCCGTGGTGCCGGCGGCGCCGGTTCCCGATCCGGCGGCGCCCGCGCT
>DATFXS010000196.1:0-11439 GCA_035315605.1 Polyangia bacterium | reverse complement strand
GGCGCCGCTCTTGTGATTCTGCAGCAGCGCCGCCACCTGATCGCGGCGCAGGAACCCCGTCCTGGTCAGGCCGTCGTCCAGGAGGGCGCTGCGCCCCCAGTCGCCCAGGCGCCCGCGGACCAGCTCGACCACCGGCGTGCGGAAGCCCTGCTTCGGCCGGTAGATGATCGAATCCGGCAGGATGCCGTCGATGGCCTTCTTGAAGAAGTACTTCACCATCCCGTCCTTCTGCTTGAACTTGGCCGGGATGTTGTAGACGAAGTGGGCGTAGCTGGGATCGGTGTAGGGGCAGCGCGCGTCGAGGCCCAGCCCGCCGGCCAGCAGATCCAGCTTGCCCAGCATCAAGTTGCCGAAATAGTAGTCCTGCATCATCCGGTAGATGATGTGGTTCAGGTAGTCACGCTTGCCGTGCGCGCTCGCGCGCAGGCGCTCGACGTCGCGGGCCACGAAGGCGCCGGCCCGCTCGGATGCCGTCGCGCGGATCGCCGCCGGCGACAGGATGCTCGCCATCTCCGACTGCGGCCAGGCGATCTCGTAGTTCCAGAAGTATTCCTCGCCCGCGGCCGCGCGGCGAAGGATGTCCTTGTGCCGGGGCGAGATGACCGGCGAGAAGGCGGACGCCAGCTTCTTCACGACGCCGGGCAGACGCGAGAACGGCAGCCAGCGTTTGTAGTAGCCGTTGCGGATCGTGATCATCTCGCCGTGCCCGCACGAGAGCTCGTCGTTCGCCTCGCCGGTGATCACGACGTTCATCCCTTGCTGCTTGGCCATTTTCAGCGCGTGGTGCAGGAAGATGCTGGACGGCTCCGACACCAGATCGTCCATCAGGTCGATGGTGACCGGGATGGCGGCCAGGAACTCGTCGTTGCTCATCAGGCTCTCGTGATGCTCCGAGCCGATGAGGTCCGCGACCTGCTTGGCGTAGATGAGGTCGTTGTACTTGGCCTCGCCCTCGAACTGCTTGAGGCCGACCGTGAAGGTGTGCAGCTGCTGGCGGACGTTGCCGCCCGCCTCCTTGATCTTGCGCGCGATGATCGACGCGTTGGCGCTCGAATCATTGCCGCCGCTGACCAGCGCCGCGAACGTCCCCTGCGGCATCCGCCGCTCGACGGCGCCGTCGTGCAGCTTGCGCACGCGGTCGACGTAGAAACTCTCGTCGTCGACCTCGGGCACCGCGTCCCACAGCAGATCCCACCACGGCTCGACGCGCACCGCGCCCGCCGCGTCGAAGGTCGCCGTCGAACCGGCGGCCAGCTTGCTGATCCCCCTGAACAGCGTGCGCGGGCCGGGCACGGTCAGGAAGGTGAGGTAGTGCGAGACCGCGATCTCGTCGGCTTCGACCGGGACGTCCGGCACCGCGAGCAGGGCCTTGATCTCCGACGCGAACAGAGTCCCGGACGGTCCCGTCTTGTAGTAAAGGGCGCGGACGCCGAGCGGATCGCGGGCCAGCACCAGCTGCTGCTTCGCCCCGTCCCAGATCGCGACCGTGAACTGACCGTCGACGCGGCGGAAGCCCTTGGCCCCCTCCAGCTCGTAGAGGTGGGCGAACAGATCGGCGGCCTCGTCGCTGGCGATGGCGCGGCCCGCGCTCTTCAGGAAATCGCGGATCTCGCGGGCGTTGAAGATCTCCGCGTCGCAGACGACCGCCGCGATCGCCCCCGCGCCGCGCCCCACCGCCGGCTGCGACGGCCGCCCCGTGATCGCCAGGCGGCGCGCCCCGAACACGACCGGTCGCGACGCCTGCACGTCGTGCACGATCACCCCGTCGGGCCCGCGCGGCTTCAGCAGATCGAGCATCAGCGACACGTCACGTCGCCCGCGGCCGCCCGCCGCGCTTTCGCCTACGATTCCGCAAATTGCTGACATCGAATCTCCGTTGTTATGCCGCCGGGCTGAAGCCCATCTCCCGCGCGCCCGTGCCGCGCAGCTCGTCGTACAGGTTCTGATATGTCTCGATCACCGCGGGCAGGTTGTGCCGGACGGCAGCGTCGCGCGCCGCCCGCGCGCCCAGCTCGCGCCGCCGCGCGCCGTCAGCGGCCAGCGCCACGAACGCCTCCGCCATTGCCGCCGGCTCGGCGGCCGGCACCAGCACGCCCAGCGGCCCTCCCGGCTCGCCCTCGCCCAGGATCTCGGCGATCTCGTTGACCGCCGTCGCCACGATGGCGGTCCCCGCCGCCTTCGCCTCCAGCAGCGCCACGCCGTAGGGCTCGAACTTGGACGCCATCACATAGACGTCCATCGCCCGCAACGCCACCGGGATCTCGTCGGAGTGCCCCGCGAAGCGCACCCGCTCCGCGATCCCGAGCGAGCGGACCAGCCCCTCCAGCTCGCCGCGCAGCGGCCCGTCGCCGACCAGCAGCATGACGACGTTCGGGTTCTTCGCCGCCGCCTGCGCGAACGCGCGCAGCTGGGTCGGGTAGTCCTTCTGCTCGACGAGGCGGCCGACGCTGCCGATGACGATCGCATCGCGCGCCAGCCCCTGCCCCGCGCGGAACGCGGCGATCTGGTCGGCCGTCACCGCCGCGAACCGCGCCACGTCGACGCCGTACGGGACGACGCGCAGCCGCCGCTCGTCGATGCCGTTGTAGCGGCAGAACCCGCGGCCCAGCGAGGGCGACACCGTGACGATCACGCGCATCAGCCAGCTGACCGCGCGGTTGCGCAGCCGGTTGCGCGGCGACGCCGAGAACAGCTTCTGCGGCAGGAACGGGTAGTTGCCGTCGGGGGTCAGGCAGGCAAACGCGCTCAGCGACCCGAGCACGGCGCGCACGCCGGTCAGCCGCGCGACGATTCCCCCGTACAGCATCGTGCGCGGGTTGTAGCAGTGGATCACATCCGGCCGCAAACGCCGCACCAGCCCCGCGAGACGCGCCACCACCCCGAGGTTCAACCGATCGGGACAGGGGATGCGCGTGACGTCGACGCGCAGGCCGCGCAGGCGCCGATCCAGCGCCGTCTCCGCGCCCTCGTCGAAGCTGACCACGTGGGCGCTGAACCGGTCCGGCCCGAGCCCGGCGATCAGATCGACCATCGCCTTCGTCTTGCCGGACAGCCCGAGGCCGTCGACGATGTAAAGCACCTTGGCCGGACTGCTCATGCCGCCTTGCGCCCCTCGATCCAGTGGGCGTACCACGATCCCAGGTTCACCAGACACCAGAGATCGAAGCTGTGGTCCTGGACGTTCGCCAGGTGGCGGCGCCACATCTCGTCGACAAACGATCGGTTGAAGAAGCCGCGGCCCGCGATCGGGCTTTCGAAGATCTCGTGCTTGGCCCAGTTGGCGAGCGGACCGCGCAGCCATTCGGGCAGCGGCACGCGGAACCCCTGCTTGGGCCGATCCAGCACCTCGTCGGGGACGATGCCGCGCAACGCCTGCTTGAGCACGTGCTTGCCCTTGCTGCCGCGGATCTTGAGCGCGCTCGGCAGCGACAGGCCGTACGCGAGCAGGGTCGCATCCAGAAACGGGGCGCGCGCTTCGATCGAATGCGCCATCGACAGCTTGTCGACGCGCATCAGCAGCAGCTCGGGCAGCCGGTTCGAAAGCTCGACGACCGACATCTGTTGCAACAGGTCGGCGCGCGGCTGGCGCCGCAGCAGATCGGCGTAGATGCCGGACAGGAACTCGCCGCTGTGCGAGGCGCGATCCTCACCCCAGCGCCGCCAGGTGTCGGGCGTCAGCAGGTTTTCCTTCTCGCTGTCCCAAAAAACAACGTCGAGGCCCCAGTAAAGCGGCTGTCCGTCGCGGGCGCGGCGGAGGGCGTCGGTGCGTCCCGCGGGGGCGCGCAGCAGGCGGCTGGCGCGGTGGAGGCCGGCGCGCACGATGCGCGGCAGGCGCCGGATCCGCTCGAACCGGCGCGACGCGACGTTCAGCATGTGCGCCATGTCGCCGTAGCCGCCGAACACCTCGTCGCTCCCCTCGCCCACCAGCACGACGATGACGCCGTCCTTGCGCGCCTGGCGGCAGAGGAAGTTCATCGGCAAGCAGGCGGGATCGCCGATCGGCTCGTCCTGCTGGTAGACGAGCTGGGGCAGGTAGTCGCGGCACTCGTCCGAGGTGACGCTGATTTCGTGGTGATCGCACTTGAACTGCTGGGCGACCCTGCGGGCGTAGGGCAGGTCGTGGAAGTTTTGCTCGGGGCCGAAGCCCTCGAAGCCGACCGAATAGGTCTGCAGCGGCCGATCGACCAGCTTGCTCATCAGCGCCACGTTGGCGCTGGAGTCGACGCCGCCGGACAGAAAGGCGCCGACGGGCACGTCGGCCATCAGCCGCTTGCGGACGGCGTCCGTCAACAGCTCGCGCACGCGTCCGACCGCCTCCTGCTCGTCGACGTGCGTCGGCCAGGGCGTCTCCGGGACCATCGACCAGTAGCGCTCGACCGTCAGGTTGCCCAGCCGGTCGCAGATCAGCCGGTGCGCGGCGGGCAATTTCTTGATCCCCTTGAACAGCGTGTACGGCGGGGGAACGTTGCCAAACGTCAAGTAAAGGTTTAACCCTTCCGGATCCACGTCGCGCACGACGTCCGGGTGGGCGAGCAGCCCCTTGATCTCGGAGGCGAACAGCAGGCAGCCGTTCACGACGGTGTAGTAGAGGGGCTTCTTCCCCAGCCGATCGCGCGCCAGCAAGAGGCGCTCCCGGGCCGCGTCCCAGATCCCGAGCGCGAACATCCCGTCCAGCGACTGCAGGCAGTCCTCGCCCGTCTCCTCGTACTGATGAACGATCGCCTCGGTGTCGGTGCGCGAGCGGAACCGATGCCCCTTCGCCTCCAGGCCGGGGCGCAGCGAGGCGTGGTTGTAGATCTCGCCGTTGAACGTGATCCAGACCGTTCCGTCCTCGTTCGACATCGGCTGATGCCCGGCCGGCGACAGATCGACGATCGACAGCCGTCGGTGCGCGAGGACGGTGCGGCGATCGGGCGACTGCCACAGCCCGGCGTCGTCCGGCCCGCGGTGGGCCATCGCATCGCGCATGACGGTCACGGTCAGCCCCGGATCGCGCCCGGCGCCGCCGCCGAAGTTGAAGAGGCCCGCTATCCCGCACATGGTCGCCGCGTCGATCGCGCCTTCACGGCGCGCCCGCCCCGATGATTTCGCCCACGGTCACCGCCCGCCACCCGGCGCGCGCCAGCGCCTCCAGCACCCGCGGCAGCGCGGCCAGCGTCCAGTCCTGCCCTTCGTGCAAAAGCACGATCTCGCCCGGGATCAGGGCGTGCGGCGCCAGGCGGGCCACGACGTCGTCCGCGGACGACGTGCGGCAATCGTCGGAGTCGCGCGACCACAGCACCGTTGTATAGCCAGCGTGCGCGCAGACGGCCAGCGACCGCAACGACGTCGCGCCGCGCGGCGGTCGGACCAGCGCCCGGCGCGTCGACGGCGCGGGCAGCAGCGCCGACGTCCGCCCCAGCTCGTCGCGCAGGCCCGCCACCGTCATGGTCGGAAACGATTCGTGCGTGTATCCGTGCCCCGCCAGCTCGTGTCCGCGCGCCGCGATCCGCGCCAGCACCTCCGGGTAGGCCGCGCATTCGCGCCCGACGACGAAGAAGGTCGCGCGCACGCCGAAGCGATCGAGCACGTCCAGATACGCGTCCGCCATCGGGTGCGGGCCGTCGTCGAACGTCAGCGCGACCCGGCGCGTGCCGCCCACGCCCCGATCGACCAGCACGGCCCGCGGCATCACCCGCTTGGCGAGGGCCTTGAGGTGGCCCTTCCAGTCGCGCGGCGCGCGCGGCGGGGCCAGCTTCGGCATCGCCGGCGCCGCCTGCGTCTGTGCCGCGCCGTCAGCCACTGTGCGCCATCCCCGCGGCAACGACGCCCGCCGCGCCGTCCTTCGCGATCCCGCACGCGCGCCGGAGCGAGGCCTCGAGGCGCGACGCGCTCTCGTCCCAGCCGCCCCGCGCGCCGATCGCCGCCAGCGCCTTCCCGTCGTACGCTGTCGCGACCGCCTCGCCCAGCGCCGCCGCCAGCGCGCCCGCATCGCCGACCGGCACCAGCGTGCCGAGCTCGGGGCGGTGCACGACGTCGGGGATGCCGCCGACGTGCGTCGCCACCACGCGGCGGCCCGACGTCAGCGCCTCGAGCAGCACGTTGGGCGTCCCTTCGTGGTGGCTCGGCAGTGTCAGCACGTCGCAGGCGCCCATCCAGACCGGCACCTCGGCGAACGGGCGCGCGCCCGCGAACGTCACGCGGTCCGCGCACGGGCGCACGATCTCCTCCATCGCCGCGCGCGCCTTGCCGTCGCCGATGACGAATAACGCGGCGTCGGCGCGCGTGGCGGCCAGGTCGCGAAACGCGGTCGCCAGCTCGATCGCGCCCTTGTCCACCTCGACGCGCCCGACGAACAGGATCCACTTGCGCGCGTCGCCGCCCTTGCCCAGCTCGGCGCGCGCCGCGGCGCGATCGCGCGGGTGAAACAGCGTCCCGTCCACGCCGTTGGTGACGAGGTCGATGCGATCGGGCGCAACGCCCAGCATCTGCGCCTGCTCGGCCAGCGATCGGCTGACGGCCACGACGCGCGCCGCCCGCGGCAGGGCCCAGGCCAGCTGGCGGCGCAGCGAGGGCCGCCGCGACAGCACGTCCATGTCCGACCCGTGCAGCTTGACCACCGTGGGCAGCTTCATCGCATGCCCCAGCGCGACGGCCGCGACGCCGTCGGGATAGGCCCACGTTCCCAGCAGCACGTCGAAGCGCGCGCGGCGCTTGCGCAGCTCCGGATATAGCGCCGCGCCGTAGAGCGCGGCGGACGCCACGTGGCCGAAACGCGGAAGGTACGGCGTGCGCGGGTGCGTGACGTCGAGGCCGTCGATGCGATCGCTTCGCGGCACCTTCGTCAGGCGCCCCGCCCCCGACCAGCGCGAGAACAGCCCCGCCCCCGGGAACCACGGGATCGGCGCCAGCACCTCGACCTCGCAGCGCCGCCCGAGCGCCGCGATCTGCTGCCGGTTGAACGGCGCCGACAACGGCTCCTCGGCGTTGGGGAAGATCTTCGTCATCACCAGCACGCGCATGTGGGGAACGTCGGCCGTCAGGATGCAGCAGGGAAGGCCAAACTTCAATCGGCCAGGTCCGTGTTATTTCGGCCGGTGCGGCAACGGGCTGGCGGGCGTGGCCGGTTGGGGAATAATCCGCTGCGATGACGTTTTTGCGAGCTGCGGCCGCCCTCTGCGCCTTCGGCGCCGCGCGCGCCGTGCTGGCGTCGCCGCCGCCCCCCCGCGGGCCCCACCCGCGGATCGCGCTGACCCCACCCATGCTGGCGGCGCTCAAGGGCCAGCTGCCGAACGCGGGGAGCGCCGTCGCCGCAGCCGTCCATGCGTGCCGCAGCGTCGATCCCGCCGCCGGCATGCCGAGCGGCTACATGGGCGACGCCTGGGCGTTCCCCGCCTCGGCGTGCGCGCTGGCCTACCAGGTGACCGGCGATCGCGCCCACGCCGTCAAGGGCGCCCGGCTGCTGCGCGCGCTGATCGACGACGTCGACCGGATCGGAGACGGCAAGGGATGCGTGGCCGGCGCGTCGCCCGCGCAAACTATCGCGGCCGTCAAGCGCGACACCGGCTACGCGGTCAGGTTCATCGCCACGCACGCCGCCCTCGCGTACGACTGGCTGCACGACGCGCCCGGTGTCGACGAGGCGCTGCGCGCGCACACGCGCGACTGCCTCGCCGGGTGGATGGACTGGTACACGAAGGACGGCTACCTGCACGAGCAGCCGGGCGCGAACTACCACGCGGGATTCGTCATGGCGAAGACGATGGTCGCGGTGGCGACCGCGGGCGAAGGCGGCGACGCCGGCGATCGCCAGTTCCGCGAGGTGGTCGACGACGTGTTCGCCCGCCAGATCGTCGGCAACGGCCTGGCGGCCGACGACGGCGGGCGCGTGGGCAAGAGCCGACGCGGCGTCCTGGTGGGCGGCGACTGGGCCGAAGGGTGGCAATACGGCCTGCTCAGCGTCGTCGAGTACGCCTTCTGCGCGCGCGTGCTCGCCGAGCACGGCGCCAGCTTCCCGGCGCTGGCCGGCTGGTCGGACGACATCACGCTCCGGTTTCTGCACGGCCTGACGCCGGCGCGCGATCGCATGTACGTCGGGGGCGACTTCGAGGAAGCGACGGCCTTCGCCGCCATGAACGGCGCGGTGCCGCTCGCGACGTTGCTCGGACCGAGCAGCGCGCGCGGGGCCGGGTGGGCGGCGTCGCTGCGCGCGGGCCTGGACGTCAAGCACTGGGGGCCGCCCGTGTTCGACGCCATCGGGGCGGCGCGCGCGGTCACCCCGATCGACCCGCTGGCGGCGCCGCGGGCGACCTGGTACCTCGCCGCCGGCACGCGCAATCTCTACGCGCGCAGCGGGTGGGACAGGAAAGCGTTCTGGGCGGTGTTCACGTCGTCGCCGCGGCAGGTGGACGACCACCAGCACGCGGACGCGTCGAACTTCGTGTTCGTGCGCGGCGCCGATCCGCTGATCGTCGATCCCAGCCCCTACGGAACGCGTTCGTCGCTCACCAGCAACGCGCTGACCATCGACTCCGACGTCGTGCTCAGCAAATACAAGCCGAGCCAGACCCCGTGGAGCGAGGCCGAGCTGGTCTGGGCGCGCGGCGTGGCGTCGGGCGCGGTGGCGGCGCGCGCCGACCTGGCGCGCGCGTTCGACTTTCAGGAGCGGCCGAGCGACGTCCCGCTCGCCTGGCGTGACTGGGTGTTCCTTCCCGAGGGCGAGATCGTCGTCATCGACCGCGCCATCACGGGCGGCAGCGGCCGCAGCGCGCACCTGCGCTTCCGCACGCCCGCGACGCTGGCGCTCGCGGGCGGCGTCGCGCGCGGTACGACCGGCGGTTCGGCGCTGGTGATCCACGCCGTGGCCGCCGAGCCGCCCGCCCAGCCCGTGGTGCGCGCCGTCCCGGCCTCGGGCGAGTGCGACGGCGAGAACTTCGGCGCCTGCAGCGCCGCGCGCTTCCCGGTCGGCGAGTACGCGCTGCGCCTGACCGGCCAGCAGATCCTGGCGGTGCACGTGCTCGACGGCGTCGGGCAGAAAGAAGCCGCCGCCGAGGTGGCGCCGATCGCGTCGCCGTCGGTCGCGGGTGCCTCGGTGGGGCGCGCGGGCAAGCGGACGTTCGTCGTGGCCGCGCGCGCGCCCTCGCCCACGCCGCCGGCCCAGATCGCCTACGACGTCCCCGGGGCGCAGTCCGCCCGCCACGTCGTGTTCGACGCGCCCGAGGACGGCGCCGCGCGGACCGGCGTCGCGGCGCAGGCGCAGGGCAGCAACTGCCGCGTGACGCTGACGGCAGGCGGACCGACGCGCGTCGCGAACCGCCCCGCGATCTTCTTCGTCGGCCGCGCCGCCGACGGCTGCCCGATCACCGAGGACGCGGCCGTCGCGATGGACGCCGTCGATCCCACGGCGTCGCGCCCGCTCACGCTGCCGCCGGCGCACACGACGGCGCACGCGAAGACGCGCGTCAGATTCACGTTCGGCTGCGCCTGCGCGACCGCGCCCGCGACCTCCCCGGCGATCGTGCTGGCGCTGCTGACCCTGATGATCCGGCGCGCTAGGGGACGTAGATCGTATCGCCGGTGACGACGGCCAGGTTCTCGTTCGGGCGCGTCCCCGAGATCACGCCCTGATAGTCGATCGGGATCCGCCGCACCGCTCCCGCCGCGCTGGCGCGGATGATCACCATCCCGCCCGCGTCCGCGAACTTGTTGGGCCCGCCCGCCAGCGCCATCGCCTCCGCGACCGTGACGTAGTGGTTGGCCGTGTAAACGCCTGGACGCTCGACGCTGCCGCTGACGACGAATCGGTAGCTGTTGATGGCGGTCACCGCGACGGTCACGCTCGCGGCCTCGTCCTTCAAGTACGCATGCAGGCGCTTGACGATCTCCTCTTTGAGCTCCTTGGTCGTGCGCCCCGCCGCCTGAAGATCGCCGACCAGCGGCATCGACACCGTGCCGTCGGGGCGGACGATCGCCTCGGTCGACAGCTCCGGATTGCGCCACACCGTGATCTTGAGGGCGTCCGACGGCCCGAGGACGTACTCCCCTTTCCTCGGGTCAGGCTCGGACGCGTAGTCGTAAGGACCGTGCGTCGTCGCGCAGGCAGCGGACAGAACCCCCAGCAAGAACACCAGACCGGATCGCGTCACGCGGATCAGATATCACAGCATCCGCGCGGCCGCTCGCCCCGGTTCGCGGTCTCGGGGTCAGTCACCAGGTGACCCGCTGGCGTCCGGTCAGGAACCGATACAGGCCCGCCAGCGCGGCGGCATTCAGGACGACAAACGTGCGCGCGACGCCCGCGAGCCGCCCGGCCCGTCCGCCCACCGCGGCCGCCGCGTAGAAACCGACCTGGCCGACCAGCAGGGCCAGCATGCCCGCCGACCCGGTCGTCAGGGCCGCCGCGGCGGTCGTGAACGCGAGCAGCACCAGCAGCCACGGCGCGACGAGGCGCATGATCTTGTGCGAAAAAGTTTCGAACCAGATCCGATTCCGGAACGGGACCAGCAGCGCGGGCATGCGCGCGAACAGCTGGTAATTGCCGGCCAGGGTCCGCGCCTTGCGACGGAACTCGCGGTCGTCGTCGAACGCGGCGTCGTGGGCCTCGGCCTCGGGGACGAACACGACCCGCTTTCCCGCCAGCCCGAGCTGCATCGGAATCCAGACGTCGTCCAGGATCAGATCCTCGGGCAGCGGCCGCAGATCGGCGCGCCTCATCATCGCGATCGGCCCCGTCATCCCGACGACGCCGCGAAAGCGCGACTCCTGCAGGCGGATCCAGTTCTCGTACCGCCAGTAGACGCCGCTCCCGGCCGGGCCCGCCAGCACGAGGTTGCCGGTCGCGCACCCGACCGCGTCGTCGGCCATGGCCGCCACCAGCGCGGACATCGCCCGCGGCGACAGCGGCTGGCGCACGTCGTTCAACAGAAGCAGATCGCCCGTGGCCGCCTGGCCCATCACGTTCAGCGCGGTCGGCTTCCCCTTGCGCTCGGGCGCCACGATCACACGCAGGCGGCCCGCCGCCTCGGGCGACGCCGCCAGCTCGCGCGCGATCCGCTCGCTGTCGTCGCCGATCCCGTCGCAGTAGACGATGATCTCGAAGCGATCGGCGGGATAGTCCTGCGCGAACAGGCTGCGAATCTTGGCCGGCAGGTAGGCCGCGCCGTTGTAGACGGGCAGGCAGACGGTCACCCGCGGCGCCGGCGCGCCCGACGCCGGCGGGCCCGCGCGCCGCCCCGGAAACAGCCGCGCCAGCAGGCCAATCGCGATCGGATAGCCGGCGTAGGTGTACGCCAGGAGCGCGATCGCGATCAGCGCGCACGCGATCACGATCGCGCCCCCACGCTGGCGTAGAGATCGAGATAGCGCCGCACCATCACGTCACGCGCGTACAGGCGGCGGACGTGCGCGCGCCCGCGCTCGCCGATCGCGCGCGCCAGCCCGGGATCGTCTCGCAGCGACGCG
>DATFXS010000195.1:0-12838 GCA_035315605.1 Polyangia bacterium | reverse complement strand
GATCGCCATCGACCAGATAGTCATAGGTGAGCGTGGCCGGATCGACGGTCGTCAGCGGCTCGCCGGTGGCCGGCGTGCTGTCCTGGGCGCGCGCCAGCCGGCCCAGGCCGAGGCAGGGCAATAGCGCGAGGGCTGCGATCGAGGCGCGCCGGTACATGATGATGAATGCGCCAGGCGGACGAATCGATCACGCGCGGGCAACGTTTCCGCGGCTCAGAAGCCCATGCACATGAATTCGCGATCGCCAATCTGCCGGCAGCTCATCCCGCATCTGAAGCTGGCGTTGAGACCGGAGACGCAGGCGCACGTGGGAACGCCCGCGCAGCTCGCCGGGAGCGGGTAGCAATTGTCCTCGGGCGGGCTGGCGTCGGTGCCACCCCTCTCGTGTATGCAGACTTGCCCAGGTCCGCAGGTGACCGACGCGCAACCGACGCTCGCGTCGAAGTCGATCGCATCGCGGGCGACGACATCGACGGCGCCGTCGCTTCGCTGCGACGAGCTGCTGCTGCAGCTCGACAGCGTCATCAACGAGACGAGAAGCCCACAAATATGAAACCGGAACGCCGCAACCCGCGCCAATCTAACATGGCTCCGTTGGCCGATCGGATTGCGCCGATCCGGGCATCTCAGATCGTGATGCGGAGCCGGTGTCGGTTCGCTGCTTGCCTCGCCGCGGCAACCCTCGTGGGGTGCGGCGGCTCGGGGGCCGGAGGCGGTGGTGGTGGGAAAGGCGGGACATCGATCGGGGGCTCGATCGGAACGGGCGGAACCGGCGGCGGAGACGCGGGCGCAGGAGGGACCGCAGGCACCGGCGCGGGCAGCCTCGCGGGCGCGGGCGGGACTTCCGGCACCGCCGGATCCGGCGGAACGGCTGGCGCGAGCGGCGGCGGCGGCGCGAGTGGCTCGGCGGGCGTGGGCGGTGCGATTGGCGGCGCCGCGGGGACGGGCGGCGCCACCGGCGGCGGCGCCGGTGCGGGCGGCTCGATCGGCGCAGGCGGCGCCAGGGGCGGTTCGACAGGCACGGGCGGAGCCCGCGGCGGTTCGACGGGTGCAGGCGGCGCGAGCGGCTCGTCGGGAACCGGCGGCAGCGCCGGCGCGAGCGGCGGCTCGGGCGGCGCCGCGAACACCTGCCCGGCCGCGACGACGCCGACGGGCGGCACGAAGTACTGCTCGAACTCGAAGGGCAGCGCGGGCGGCAACTACGCCTACGAGCTCTGGTCCAGCGGCCAGGGATCGGGCTGCATGACCGTCTACGGCGTCGACGCGAAATTCAGCGCGAACTGGACCGGCGTGCAGGATTTCCTGGCCCGTATCGGCCTGCAGTTCGACCAGACGAAGACGCCCGCCCAGATCGGAACCATCTCGTCCGACTTTCAGGAGACGAAAACGGGCACCGGCCTCATCTATGTCGGAATCTACGGCTGGACCGTCAGCCCGCTGCGCGAGTACTACATCATCGACGACTGGGGCACCACGAAGCCGGGCGACACGGCGTCCGACGGAACACCGCGCACCCACGTCGGCACGTTTGCCCTCGACGGCGACACCTACGACGTCTGGAAGCACACCCAGACGAACAAGCCCGCCATCACGGGAAACAACCAGACCTTCGATCAATACTTCAGCGTCCGCCAGACGGCCCGCCAGTGCGGGCACATCTCCATCTCCGACCACTTCGCCCAGTGGACCAACCTGGGCCTTCAGCTCGGAAAGCTGGAAGAGGCCAAGCTGCTCCTCGAGGCGCAGAACAACAGCGGCACCATCGACTTCACGACGGCGACCGTCCTCGTGAAGTGACAGCCGCAGAACGTCGAATCGTTTTCATACATGGCTGTCCGTATGCCGACGGCCCGTACCCGAATTGTTTCGATCACTTCCGGCCCGCACCGGGAATCTCATCCGTCAATCAACCCAGGCGAGGTGGAACCATGCGAAGAATCGGAATGATCGGAACGGGATTGCTCGTGTCACTGGCCGCCGTCTGGACGGCGCGAGCCGGCGTGGTCGAGCACCAGACCCTGAAGGGCAAAGCGGCCGATGCGGAGTTCCTGATAAGCACCCCCGAGACCTGCGCCGATGGGTCCGCCGGCAGCGTCGACCAGTTCGTCAGCGTGTTCGGCGAGGAGTCGTTCCTGTCGTCGCGCGCGTCCGGCAAGACGCTGATCAACGCGCTGAACGTCAGCGTCGTCGTGGCCGATTCGTGCACCGGCGCCGTCACCATCGCGAACGGCGAGGTCGCGGGCGGCTTCCACTCCCTCAACCCGCGCCAGGCGACGATGAACGCCACCGTGCCGCTGACGGACATCTCCACGCTCCTGCCCGCCGGCACGCTCATCGCAGCGCTGACCCTGCAGGGCGGCAGCATCACCGGGTTCACCAACGAGCACGACCGGATCGTGATGCCGGACGGCAGCACCTTCCAGACCGATCAGGTGAAGTCGACCACGCGGCCCGCGACAATCAGCGGCAGCCTGACGGCCAACGGCGTCCAGTTCGTCGGCCATCTCACGCAGGCGCTGATGTTCGACAACCGGGACAGCGTCACCACCATCTCGCGCTGATCGGCGGCGGGGGCGCGGTCAGCCGACGCCGTCCGCGCCGCCTCCCCCGCCCCTCACCTGTTCGTCGAGCTCGCGGAATCGCTCCGCGAGCGCGACGACGAACGCGCCGAACCGCGTCCCGAGGCCGAGGTGCTGCTCGAGCAGCGCGCGGCTGACCACGTTGACGACGACCTCGGTCTCGGCCTCGACGGTCGCGGTGCGCGGCCTCCCCGACAGCACCGCCGTCTCGCCGAACACGGATCCCGCCGGCAGCCGGCGCAGCACGCGGCGCGCGCCGTCGACGGTCTTGTACGCGATGCACGATCCGCTGACGATGATGTACGCGGAATCGCCCGGCTCGCCCTCGACGACGATGCGCGCGCCGGGCTGGAACGTCGCGGTCGAGAAGGGCAGCACGTGCAGCGACGCCTCGACCTGATTGCGCAGCGCCACCGCTGTGTCGAAGCGGCTGGCCGGATCCTTCGCCATCGCCCGCAGCACGATGTCGCAGAGCAACGTCGGCGCGCGCATCCCCGGCGGGAACGCGACCTCGCAAGCGCGCGCCTTGGCCAGCGCCCTCCGCGCGTCCTCCGCATCGAACGGGGCGCGCCCGGTCAGGATGGTGTACAGCAGCGCGCCCAGCGTGAACACGTCGGAGCGCTCGTCGAGCGGATCACCCGACGCCTGCTCGGGCGACATGAACGACGGCGTCCCGACCGGCGTGCCGAGTCGCGGCGCCCAGGCCGGCCGCGATTCCTCCAGGACGCGCGCCACGCCCCAGTCCATCAAGTAGACCTGACCGAACGGCCCGACCATCACGTTCTCGGGCTTGATGTCGCAGTGGATGACGCCGCGGCTGTGCGCGAACGCGACCGCATCGCAGACGTGCAGGAACGTGTCGAGCATCTCGCGAAGCGCGTCGGGCTGCGCGGACGGCTGCCCGACTTCGCTGATCCAGTCGTGCAGCGTGCGCCCCTCCACCCGCTTCATGGTGAAAAAGAGATTGCCCTGCGTGTCCATGCCGACGTCGTAGACCGGCGCGATGTTCGGGTGGTCCAGCTGGGCGGTGATGCGGGCCTCGCGCAGGAATCGGTCGACCTCGCCGCTCTGCTGCGCCAGCCGCTGCGACAGGACCTTCATCGCGGGGTGGCGCAAGAGCGCCATGTCGCGCACGCTGTAGACGGTTCCCATACCGCCCCGTCCGAGCTCGCCGACAGGCTGGTAGCGGGCGCCCCCGGACGGAATCGGCACCGTCAACGCGCCGGGCACCGGCTCGGTCGCGCCGCCGTCCGTCTCGACGAAGGTCGAGATTTGCGTCACCACGCGGTCCATTCAAGGCGAGATTACCCACCAGCGCCTGAAAAAATCCATATATGGCGTTTACGCGAGGCGGGGGCGGGACGGGCGGATCAGTCCCAGCCGGTGCTGCTGCAGGCGCCCAGGATCGCGTGCACGGCGTAGACCATGCCGCCGTACATCTTGAAGATGTGCATGTCGCAGTTGCTCATGAAGTTGTCGAAGCCGACCCCGATGCCGGTCTCGACGTCGGCGAAGATGATGTGCGACTTGAGGACCGGCGTGCCGGAGGGCGCGCCGGCGCTGCAGCCGGCCCCGGCGCTGCACGAAAATGATCCGCCGCCGTTTTCGAGACGCTTGCACGAGCTGGCCGTGTTGCAGACCGCGTTCGGGAAGACGCGGAAGTATTTGTCCATCCAGGCGGTGATCTCCTGGGCCGTGTTGCGCTGGGCGGTCGGGACGTTGGTCTCCCAGTGCAGGGACGTGTCGCTCATGATGATGGCGCCGGTGTCGGAGGCGAAGCTCGATCCGTTCACCTTGTAGTCGCCGGGACGCACCGCGATGGTTTCGATCTCCGTGATCTGCTGGGCGACGAGCTTGAGGCGCAGCGCGAACGGGATGTCCATGGTGCCGTCCGGCACGACCGCCTCGCTGGCGGTGTTGCAGCCGTCGGTGTCGTAGGCGGTGATGGCGAACTTCAGCGCGCCGGCGGTCTTCCAGAGACCGGCCTGACCGACCTGCTGGACCTTGCCGTTCTCGGTGAACTTCACGTTGCCGGCCAGCGGCAGCGGCGTCGCGGAATGAGCGGCGAGCGCGGTGAAGTACGCATCGACGGTGCCCTTCAGGAAATCGCGCGTGCAGGCGGCGAGGTCTCCGCCCGCGCCGGTGGTGCCGCCCGCGCCCGCGCCGCCCGAACCGGCGGCGCCGGCTGATCCACCGCTGCCGACGCTGCCGCCCGCCCCCGCTGCGCCGCCCGAACCGGCGGCGCCACCCGAACCGACAGGACCGCCTGAACCGGCGGCGCCGCCTGAACCGACGGCGCCGCCGGAACCCACGGCACCGCCAGAACCGACGGTGCCCCCCGCGCTCGTGGTCCCGCCCGCACCAACGCTTCCACCCTCGCCGCTCGTCCCGGCTGTGCCGCCGGCGCCGGCAGTCCCCTCTGCCCCGGCGCCCGCACCGCCGCAGCCGGCCGACGCGCTCACGATCATCGCCAGCGCGACGAAAATGGGCCCGAACAGCCGACGCGACGCGAGGCGAGTGTCCACGCTGATGCCCTCCTCGAACGCACCAATCCGGCTCGGTGCGCTCACCCGGATGTAAATGGGCACCCGACGCCAATTCCTTCACGCGGCCCGGACCCGCGCCGTCGCCTCGCCTCAGCGTTTCGGCGGAAACGTCTTGTCCAGCAACGCCGGAAGCTCCGCGAGCGGATGCGCGCTCGCGGGCGCCTTCTCGATCGCCGCCCACTCGATCCCGCCAATCTTCGTCTCCATGTCGTACT
The DNA here is from genome assembly GCA_035315605.1 of Polyangia bacterium. Lineage (GTDB taxonomy): Bacteria > Myxococcota_A > Polyangia > Fen-1088 > Fen-1088 > JADGRB01. Next base: position 7,498 of record DATFXS010000195.1, on the reverse strand, counting down.
CGCCCAGCAGGTGATCGAGCACGACGAAGGACGCCGCGCCGAGATCCTCGAGCGTGGTGAACCCCGGGACGAACACCTCGATGTCGAGCTTGTCGCCGTCACGGGCGGCGACGACCTTCATGCTCTTCGGGTCGAGCCTCTTGCCGTTCATTTCGATCACCATCGGCTTCGCGCGTTGACGGAACGCCACGATCGTCCACCCGGGCACCTGGGGCCGCGCAGAATAGATCTGCTGAACGGCCGGGAAGAGCGCGCGCTTCCCGTCGGCGCTGATCACCAGCTCGCGGCTTTCACGAAGCTCGCCGATCTCGGCGATGACGCCGGCGTCGAGTTTCTCCAGCTCGTCGCTGATCGTCCCCATCGTCCGCCGCAGATTCTGGTCAGCCCGCAGCGCCGCCGCGTTCTTCTGGAACCACGCCCAGAACGTCGCGATGTCGGCCTCGCTCGGCGGCGTGGCTCTGGTCGATGTCGGGGCTGACGCAGGCTGGGCGGCCACCGGCTCGGCGAGCTGGCGCTGCGACTTCCGGCAACCCGCGGCGACGAGCCACGCAGCCACTGCGACGAGCGCGACCCGCCACCTCATGACGCCGCGATGGTACCGCAATCTGGCATTCGGCGGCTTCTGAGGGCACACTCGCGGCCTCGATGCGATTCGCGGTCCGGGCGTGGTCGGCGCTTCTCGCGCTCGCGGCCCTGACGCCGCGGGCGGCCGCATCCGAGGTCGCGCCCGCCGCGCCCGCGCCAGCCGAGGGATCGCCGGCGCCGCCGACCGCGACGCTGCCCGCGAACCCGCCCGCGCCGGCGCCGGCGCCGTCGCGCTGGGACTGGGCGTTGTTGCCGCTGGTCCTCTACGCGCCCGAGACGTCGCTGGGCGCCGCGTTCGGAATTGGCATCTACGACGACACGCCGGCGCCGCCCGACCGTCCGCGTCGCGACGACAGCGCGTCGCTGCTGCTGCAAGGGACTTTGAAGAAGCAGGTCGTGGTCGCCTTCAGCGGCGTCAAGTTCTGGCACGCGGGCCGCGAGCAGCTGACCGAGGACGTCTCGCTCGTCGATTTTCCGAACGTCTTCTGGGGGGTCGGCAACGACACCCCGGAATCGGCGCGCGATCTCTTCACGCAGTCGCTCGGGATCTCGCGCACCAGCTTCGCGGTGCGCCTGCCGGGTGAGACGTACGTCGGCGCCGGCGCGGCGGCGGGCTGGTATCGAACCAGCGGCGGCACCACGGGCGGCGCGGTCGAGGCGTACGGCACGGCCGTCCCCACCCGCGGCCCGGCGATCGGCGTTGGGCCGCTGGCCCGGCGCGACACGCGCGACGACGCGCTCGGGCCTCACCGCGGCAGCCTGACCTCGCTGTCGGCGACGTTCTTCCCCGGCTTCCTCGGCAGCACCTATCACTTCCAGCAGTACGAGTTCGATCAGCGCACGTACCTCGGCCTCGGAGGCCGCACCGTCCTCGCGATGGAGGCGTACGGCCTCTACGCGCCGGGCACCGTGCCGCTCGCCGAGCTGCCCGCCCTCGGCGGCAGCTCACGCCTGCGCGGATATTTCCAGGGGCGATTTCGCGACCACCTTTACCTGATGGGCCAGCTGGAGGCGCGGATCCGGATCGTCGGGCGTTTTTCGGTCGCGCCGTTCGGCGGCGTCGGCAACGTCTTCGGGTCGCCGTCCGACGTGTCGTTCGATCGAACCAAGGTCGCCGGCGGCCTGTCGGTCCGCTTCCGCGTCAAGAAGGAACGCGAGCTGAACGTCCACATCGACGCCGCCAAGTCGCCGATCTCGTCGGGCATCTACCTGAACATGGGCGAGGCGTTCTGACCGGCGCCGCGCCGGCGCTCCTCACCAGAGGGCGCGCCAGCCGCCGGACAGGCGCAGCGGCCAGCTGTTCGTCTCGATCGGTTCGTAGCCCCAGTAGGCGGATTCGACGCCCGGGCAGCCGACGTTGACGTCCGCGACCGTGCAGGGCCGCTGCAACCAATGCGACAGCGACGCGGTCAGGTAGAGGCGCTGCAGCAGGATCAGCGACAGCGAACCGACCGGCCCGTGGCGCCGCGACACCGGCTGCCACGGCTTCGGCACGACCCAGGCCGCGGCCTCGACGCGCTGGCGCACCTCGTACCCGAGGCCGATCTCCAGCTGCAGCGGACCCAGCGGGCGCAGATCGATCTCCAGGCGCGCCTCGAGGGCCGTGTCGAGGTCGATGGTCCGCAGCGGCGAAGACGACGACAGCCGGCTCATGTCGTCGACCGGCGAAAAATGATCGGGGTTGGCCCAGCGGAGTGACGGCGCCAGCTTCCACGCCAGCCGCCCGGTCGCGCTGCGCATCGGATCGCCGAGCAGCCCGGCCGACAGCTCGAGGCCGTTGCTGACGCCGACGGCGACGAAGTTGGGCGAGCGGTGGCGATAAAGATCCGCGCCCGCCTTCGCCCCGACCGACACCGCCAGCACGTTCGGCGACAGCAGGCCGCCCTGCGCGCGTCCCAGCTCGTGCAACGACCCGTGCAGCTCTTCGCGCAGCACGAACTGCACCTGGTCGGGGTCCATCACCTCGTCGTGCGCGAGGGTCTGGTAGTGAAACTGCTCGTCGTGAAGCGCGGCCAGGAACACCGCGAACTCGTCGTCGGCCGGCGCGCGCCACGCGCTCTGCCGCACGCGCGCCGACGCGCGCAGCAACGCCCGCAGGTTCGGCGCCACCCCGACGCACGACGCGGGCAGCGCCGGCGGATCGGCCTCGGGCGCGGCGGCCGCGGTCAGCTTCCGGTAGTCGCGGAAGCAAACGAATATCGGCGAGGCGACCGTGACCAGCGCCGGGTTCAGCAGCAGGTGCTTCTCGGCGTGCTCCTGGGCGTCGACCACGCCCTGATAGAAGTCGAAGATGCGGAAGTCGCGCTCCAGGAACGCGCCGAAGTGGGCCAGGAACTGCCCGGCGACCGGCATGCCGCGCGCCGGGACCTCGGGCGAAACGATCCGGCGGCGGGTCCGGCACGCGCGCTGCGGTGCTCCGGGCGCCGCCGCCGACGGCGCCGACGCTGACGAGCCGTCGTCGCCGGGGCGGTCGAACGCCTCGTCGGCGGCCATCAGCTCCAGCGCCTCCAGCGCCTCCATGTCGGTCGTGTTGTTGATGAACTGGCCGAAGAAGCCGCCCAGCTCGCCGAGCACCGTCTGGTCCGACCGGGGCAGCGTGCCGGCCTGGATCGCCTCGTTGAGCCGCTTCGTCTCGGCCAGCGTCAGCGGCGGCTGCGGGCGCCGCCAGCCCTCCGTGCCCGACTTCGAAAACAGGATCGTCGCGCCGCGCGGATCGATGTCGGCGCCGTCGGTCTTCGAGCAGCCCTCCGACTGCAGCAGCTTCTGCGCCAGGCGCAGCGGCGTGTTGTCCAGCAGGCCGCCGTCCAGGAAGCGCGGCATCTGCACGTGCGGGATCAGCTTGTCGCCGGGGCCCGGCTCCCAGATCGTCAGCGGCACCGCGACCGGCTGGAACGCCAGCGGAAACGCCGCCGACGCACGCAGCAGCGTGGCGATGTCATCGACGTCCACGACGGCGTCCTCGGGTTTCCCCGGCGGTTTGAGCCCGAGGGTCGGGTAGACGCTGGCGACCAGCGGGCTGCCGTCCTCCCAGGCCAGCCGGTACGACGTGAAGCGGGGCTTCTTCGGTGAACCCTCGAAGTCGTAGCCGAGGAGGAACTTCTCGGTCTGTCGCGACAGCGTCACGTCGGGCGTGGCGCCGTTCTTCTCGTCGTCGGGATCGTTGATGTCGATCGGGCGCGCCTCCAGACGGGTCGCCGTCACCCCGAAGATGCCGTCGCAGGGCGGACCGCGCCAGCCGCTCTCGCTCTTGAGCAGCGCCAGCGTATCCTGCACCGGGCGATCCAGCGCCGCGTGATCGAACAGGGCGTCGAATGTCGAAGGCCGCTCGCGCAGCTCGCGCAGGCCGACCCCGATCCACGCCTTGAAGAACGGGCTCTGCTCCGGATCGTCGCCGAGCGCGCGGCACCCGGAGATCGAGCTCAGAAAGCCGTTGATCGATCCGGCCGACGCGCCGGTCACCACCCGGAAGCGCCCGACGTCGGGGCCGTTCCAGCCGAGGCGGCGCAGCTCTGCGTCGAACCGGCGCAGGATCAGCGTCGTGTAATAGAGGAAGCCGGCCTGGTACGACCCGAGGCTGACGCCGCCGCTGACAACCAGCGCCTTGTACGGCGTCAGCATCGACCGCAGCTTGTCCAGCAGCGCCGCCTGCTGGGCGGACAGCCGCTGACCCTGACCGCGCGCCGCCTGCATGGTCGGCATGTCGTTGCCCGCCTTCGGGTGGCCGGCGGGCCGCACGCGCTGCAGGCGCGGCGCGAACAGTGGGGCCCAGTGCTGCCACGACGCCGCCATCTCTTCCGGGGTCCTGGCGGGCGCGGCCTCGCCGCCCAGCTCCTGCAGGTCGGCGTCGGGACCTTGCCCGGTGGCCGGCTGCGGGGCGGGCCGTTCCTTCGAGGCGCGCGCGGGCGGCGCGGGCGCGACGGCGATCGAAGAACACGCGAGGATGACGAGCAGGCGGACCCGGTGCGACATGCGACGCATGTTCACACCGGGTGAACGAAGGCCAAATTTCTTGTTCCTCCGGAGAGCGCGTCTTACAGAGGCGCCGGTATCGTCGCGCCGGAGGGCGCCGCCTCGTCAGGCCGGACGGCGGCGCGCCGTCACATGCACTGCAGGAACGGCGCGCACGAGGTGGGCAGCAGGTTGGTGCAGGACACGTCGCGGATGCAGGCCTCGTACTGCGACACCGTCCCCGCGCAGCTGGTCGGCGCGTCGGCGATGCAGGTCGCCTGGTCCGGCTCCGCCGTGATCATGTTCCCGCCGCCGCAATCGACGCTGTGCCCGTACCCGCCAAGCTGCGCCGCGGCCCAATCGCAGATCATCTGCTGCTCGGTGGGCGTCAGCGAATCCAGTCGCTTCGTGCCGGTGACGCCGGAGGTGCTGCCACCCGCGCCGCCGGTTCCCGTCGAGCCGCTGCCTCCTCCCGTGCCGCTGGGGAGCATGCCGTTGCTACTTCCACAGCCGATCAACCCGGCCAGTCCCACTGCCACCACGAACGCGCAAATGCGATAGGTCATCGTCCGCAGAGTATCACGTCCGGGGCGCGGCACGGGCGCGCCAGCCGGGCATCCGCTCGGCGAATGCGAGCGGCAGGATCACGTTGCCGGCGGTCGCGTAGCGGGCGCCCGGGCGGCGGCGCAGCGCGCGCACCAGCGGCGTCGGCGCCGTCTCCGGTTCCGCGGGCGCCGCCGCTTCGGGCGCTTCGGCCGGCGGCGCGTTGTCGTTGGCGATCGCGGCGGCGCGGATCGCCGTGATCAGGGCGGGCAGCATCTCGATGACCACGGCTAGGCCACCTTCCTGATCGGCTTCGCGCCGTCGTTCGCGACCGTCGCGGCCGGCGCGGCCGGCGCCGCTGTCGCCGTCGGAGATCCGGGCGTCACCGCCGCCGCCGCCGCGCCACCCGACCCCGCCCCGATTCCGGCGTGCGTCAGCAGCTTCGCCCGGATCTCCTTCAGCAAGTCCTGATGCTCAAGCAAGTGCTGCCGGGCCGCCTCGCGCCCGTTGCCCAGCCGCTCGCCGCCGTACCCGATCCAGGCGCCGCTCTTCTCCAGCACGCCCGCCTCGACGCCGAGGTCGATGATCTCGCCCGCCCGCGAGATCCCCTGCCCGTACGCGACGTCGAACTCCGTCTCGCGGAACGGCGCCGCCATCTTGTTCTTCACGACCTTGACGCGCGTGCGGTTGCCGACCACCTGCTCGCCGTCCTTGAGCGCGCCGATGCGCCGCACGTCCAGCCGCACCGACGCATAGAACTTCAGCGCGTTGCCGCCCGTCGTCGTCTCCGGGTTGCCGAACATCACGCCGATCTTCATGCGCAACTGATTGATGAAAACGACCAGGCACTTGCCGCGCGCGGTGGCGCCGGTCAGCTTGCGCAGCGCCTGGCTCATCAGGCGCGCCTGCAGCCCGACGTGCGCGTCGCCCATGTCGCCCTCCAGCTCCGCCTTCGGCACCAGCGCCGCCACCGAGTCGATCACGATGACGTCGACCGCCTCGGACCGCACCAGCATGTCGGTGATCTCCAGCGCCTGCTCGCCGTTGTCCGGCTGGGACAGCAAGAGGTCCTCCGCCTTGACGCCCAGCTTGCGCGCGTAGCCGACGTCCAGCGCGTGCTCGGCGTCGATGAACGCGCAGACGCCGCCCGCGCGCTGCGCCTCCGCCAGCACGTGCAGCGCCAGCGTCGTCTTCCCCGACGATTCGGGCCCGTACACCTCGACGATCCGCCCGCGCGGCAGCCCGCCCGTCCCGAGCGCGATGTCCAGGCCCAGCGACCCCGTCGATACGACGCCAACCTCCGGCCGCGCCCCCTGCCCCTCCGCCCCGAGCCGCATGATCGCCCCCTTGCCGAACTGCTTCTCGATGTCGCCCAGCACCGTCCCGATCGCCTTGTCCCGATCTTTGTCCCTGTCCTTCTCCTTCTGGTTCTCCATGGCTTTCACCTTTCGTCCTTCCGATGAAAACCACTTTAGACCCCACCTATGACAAAACTGGTCCCGGACGTACGGACAGGCCTCGCCCGGCGTAGACTCGTGTCCATGGACGAGGGTCTGCCGCCGGGGAGAGATCAGAGGGCCGTCGACAAGCAGCATCTGGATCTGCTGTCGGCGTTTCATTTCGTCGGGGCTGGTTTCGCGCTGCTCGGCCTGGGGTTCGTGTTCCTGCACTACCTGCTGTTCAGCACGGTGTTCAACAACCCGAATCTCTGGAAGAACGCGCCGTCGCCGCCGCCCACCGGGATCTTCGACATGTTGAAGTTCGTCTATCTGGTGCTGGGCGGGTGGATGGCAATGTCGCTGGTGTTCAACCTGCTGGCGGGGCTCTATCTGCGTGGGCGGAGGCATCGCACGTTCTGCTTCATCGTCGCTGCGGTGAACTGCTTGCACATGCCGCTCGGCACGGTCCTCGGCATCTTCACGATCGTCGTCCTGGCCCGCGATTCGGTCCGCCTGTCATTCGAGGCGAAGGCGCATGGCCTGGATCCGCTTCGGTAGGACGGCCGTCGCCGTGGCGGTCGCCGTCGCAGCGGGCGGCATCGCAGCGTGCGCCTCGTCGCAAGTCACTTGCCCCTGCCCGTCGGGTCTTCGCCCCGTCGCAATGGTCGCGGTGCCGTCAGCGCAGACCACGACGATCGACAGCATCATGACCGATACACCTTGCATGGCGACGGAACAGGGCACCGGCACCGGAATCGTCCTGGTGGCTCGCGCGAACGCCGGCACCTGTACGGTCCGCGTCGACCTCGGGAACGGCAACACGTACACGTTCTCGGTCCAGTTCCGCGTGTCGGGCAGCGGGTGCTGTGGCGACGTCTTCACCGCCGACGCCTCGGTCCCCGAGCTGGTCGATGCAGGCATGGGAGGCGCGGATTGAATGACTCGGTCCAGTCGCCACATCACGCGTTTCGTGTTCGTGGCGG
>DATFXS010000194.1:0-6001 GCA_035315605.1 Polyangia bacterium | reverse complement strand
CCGGCCCGCGGATCTTCTGTTTCCGATGGTGATGAGCATCCGAGAGTTTCGACCGGCTCCGGCGCCAGCGCGTAGTTGACGCTCAGCAGGCCGCCCCACCCGCCGAAGGCCGGATTGAACGGGCCGAGACCCTGGCCGTTGGAAAGGTGCGTGACGTGCAGATCACCCGCGACGGAGACCCGCGGGCCGATCGGGACCGCGAGGCCCGCGCCCAGGCCGAGGATGAAGTCATAAAAGTCGCCGCCGGGGAGGAACGGCTCGCGCAGGAACAGCAGGAAGCCCGCGGAGAGCCGCAGGTACGGCTGCACGGGCCAGCCCGGAAACGGGACCAGCCGCGCTGTCAGCTCGCCGCCGGCGCCGCCGCCCGCGGATCGCCCGGTGTCGGTCGTGCCCGTGCCTCCCAGAACGAGCGCGACCGTTCGCAGGCGCAACGTCGGCACCAGCCGCCATTCGACGCCCGCGCCGAGCGCGCCGAGGTGGATGCCGTCGACGTCCCCCGTTCCGATCTCGCCCCGCGCATCGACCGTCGCGGCGGCCCGAGACCGCCACGCCGATTGCGCCCCCGCGGCGCCCGACGAGAGCGACGCGAGGACGACGGCGACGATGGCGCCCGCGCGCATGGCCATCAGCAGAGCACGACCGGCGGCGGGGCGGAAGGCGCCGCCGGGAAACGCCGTGCTAGAAGCGTCCCGCGAAATGCATTTCGTCGACGAAGCGACGATCCGCCTGAAGGCGGGCGCGGGCGGCAACGGCGCCATCGCGTTCCGGCGGGAGAAGTTCGTGCCCAAGGGCGGGCCGTCCGGCGGCGACGGCGGCGACGGCGCGTCGGTCGTCCTGGTCGTCGACGAGGGGCTGTCGACGCTGCTCGATTTCCGCTACCGCCACGAGTTCGCGGCGCCGTCCGGGGAGAACGGCGCGAACAAGGACATGTACGGCAAGGCCGGCGCGGACGTGGTGCTGCGCGTGCCGCCCGGAACGCAGGTGTTCGACGACGCGACCGGCGCGCTGGTCGGTGATCTGCGCGGGCACGGCGAGCGCCTGGTCGTCGCCCAGGGCGGCAAGGGCGGGCGCGGCAACATCCACTTCGCGACGTCGACCGACCGCGCGCCGCGCAAGGCCGAACCGGGCACGCCCGGCGAGGAACGGACCGTCCGCCTCGAGCTGAAGCTGCTCGCCGACGTCGGCCTCCTCGGCTTCCCCAATGTCGGCAAGTCGTCGCTCATCGCGCGCATCTCTGCCGCGCGGCCCAAGATCGCCGATTATCCGTTCACGACGCTGGTGCCGAACCTCGGCACGGTCGCGCTGTCTGGCGAGCGCTCGTTCGTGGTCGCGGACATCCCTGGCCTCATCGAGGGGGCCCACGCAGGGGCGGGCCTGGGCGATCGGTTCCTGCGCCACCTCGACCGGACGCGCCTGCTCGTCCACCTGCTGGACGCCACCGCGGTGGGGCGGACGCCGCTGCGCGACTTCGAAACGATGAATCGGGAGCTGGCCCTCTACGATCCGGCGCTGGCCCAGCGCCCGCAGCTGGTCGTCCTCAACAAGCTCGACCTTCCCGACGTCCGCCGTCGCTGGAAGCAGATCGCCCGCCCGTTCGCGCGCCGGGGGATCACCCTTCACGGCATCAGCGCCGCCACCGGGGAAGGGACGGCGGATCTGCTGGAATCCGTCTGGCGGGCCCTGCCGCCGCGGACCGGATCGACTTAGTTTGTCGAACCGATCCGGTGCGAACGCGGTGATGGAAGCCACAGGCCCGAATCCGGAAAGCCGAAGGGATTGACCATACTTGCGTGGCCTGATAAAAATCCCACTCTCCATTGTTCCGTGACCGCTCCGCACCTCAACGCCTGACGGAGTAACGACATGACATCGCTAGGGATAGGGACTTCGCGTTGGGGGCTGCTGATGTTGTTGCTGCCGACGTGGCTCGCAACGCAGGCACACGCCGCTGACGCACCACTGCCGCCCTCGTCTTCCGGCGCGACAACTGCCGCGGCCGCCACGCCCACGCCGACGCCGCCCGCCGATGCACCGGCGGCCGCCCCGGCAGCAGGCGCGCCGGCTCCGACGGGCGCCGCACCCGCCGATCCGACGGCCGGAGGCGCCGATTCCGGGGCCTACACCGTCCGGCTGCGCGGGCTGGAGAAGAACGTCAACGAGCTGAAAGAGCAGATCTTCCGGACCAAGGCCCGGTTGAACCTGCTCAAGGAGACCGTGCTCGGCGGCGTCATCGGCGCCTCGCGCGCGATCATCCGCCACAAGAACGAGATGGGCAGCTCGTTCAAGCTGATCAAGGCCGCGTTCGCGCTCGACGGCGTGCAGATCGCCGCCAAGAGCGAGGGCAACCTGGCGGACCTGCAGGAGTTCGACGTCTACAACGGCGCGATCCAGCCGGGATCGCACACCCTGTCCGTCGCCTTGCAGTACCAGGGCAACGGCTTCGGCGTCTTCAGCTACCTCAAGGGATACAAGTTCAACGTCAAATCCAGCCATACGTTCGTGGCCGGCGAGTCGAAGAGCACGAACATCACTGTCGTCGGGTACGAGAAGGGCAACATCACCACCCAGCTGTCCGACAAGCCGGCGATCGACTTCCGCGTGAACGTCATCTCCGCCGGCGAGGGCGGCGCCGCCGCGGCGGCGAAGAAGTAAACACGTTCATGGCAAAACCGAGCCTGCTAGCCGCTGCCATTGCGCTCGGCGGTATCGGTCTCGGCGTGCCGGCGCGGGCCGACGACGTCGACGATACGCTGAAGAAGCTGATCGAGCTCGACCAGCATATCCATACGATGTCGCTGGAGCTGCGGGATGCGCCGCCGCCCCCGCCCGACATCGCGGATCGGCGCGTTCTGGACGCGCAGGTGCTCTACAGCCTCAAGAACTACGAGGAGGCGGCGACGATCCTGCTCGACGTCGTCGAGAAGTACCCGAACTCGCGCGCCCACGACGACGCGCTGGTGCTGCTGGGTGAATCGCTGTTCCAGGCGCGCGACTTCTATTCGGCGCGGCATTATCTGCAGGAGGCCGTCGCCAAGAACACCGGATCGAAGTCGGAGCAGCAGGCGCTGCAGCGGCTGGTGGAGATCTCGCTGCGCACGGGCGACTTCGACAACGTCGACTCGTACCTGAGCCGCCTCCAGAACCTGCCGCCCGCCCTGATGGAGCCGGCGACGCCTTACGTGCGCGGCAAGTACTACTATTACCGCGGCCGGCTGGACGACGCGGCGCTGGTGTTCTCGTCGATTCCCCAGACCAACCCCTACTACTTCCAGGCGCGTTACTTCCTGGCGACGATCGCGGTCAAGAAGGGCGATCTCGCCGGCGCGGCCCAGGGCTACGACGCGCTCGTGAAGACGCAGGCGCCGGACGCCGCGAGCCGCGACGTCCAGGATCTGTCGCGGCTGGCGATCGCGCGAATCCTCTACGAGCGTTCGCAGTTCGACAAGGCGATCGAGGCGTACCTTTCGATCCCGCGCCAGTCGAAGTACTGGCCGGACGCCCTGCGCGAGCAGTCCTGGACCTACATCAAGGCCAAGGACTGGCAGCGCGCCTACCGGTCGATCAACCTGCTGTTGCTCGCCGATCCCGACGTGCCCGACGGTCCGGACCTGCGGATCCTGGAAGGGAACCTGCAGCTGCGCATGAGCAACTTCTACCTCGCCAGCGACACCTTCTCGAAGGTGCGGGACGAGTTCGAGCCGATCCACCGACAGCTGAATCAGGTGATCGTCAAGTCGCAGACCGATCCGGCCTACTTCGATCAGCTGATCGGCAAGAGCCTCGACAAGTTCGACATCAGCGCGTTCGTCCCCGCCACCGCAGCGAAGTGGGTCAAGGGCGAACCGGACGTGGCGCGGATGATGGTGCTCGCCAGCGACATGGGCGACATGCAGCGCGATCTCGCGGAGAGCCAGAAGATCCTCGAGCGCATCCAGCACGTCATGGACGGCAAGGGGCGGGTGGGGATCTTCCCGGATCTCGCGTCGGAGCGAACGAAGTCGACCGAGATCATGAACCAGCTGGTCGGCACGCGGCAGCGGTTCGCGGGCAAGATCCGCCAGATCCTCGAGCCGATCCTGACCCCGGACGAAAAGAAAGAGCTCGATCAGATCGCCTTCGAGAAGGACGGCTTCGAGAAGCAGCTGTCGGCGCTGCCGACCACTGACGAGGGCGTGCTGGCGCACGAGCGCACGATGAAGGAGCGCTTCGCCGCGATCGACAAGGAGGCCTCGGAGCTGAACGTGGAGATCCAGGCGCTCGACGCGCAGCTGGTCGCCATCGAGAACTACTACCGGGTCTCGCGGTCAGAGCAGAAGATCCGGCCCGAGGACATCCGTCAGCCGGTCCACGACATGCGCCAGACGATCGAGGAGCTGCGCGGCATGCACGACAAGCTGCGGGAGGCGATCGCCGACGCGCGGCGCGACGCGACCGCGGCGGGCGGCATCGGCGAGGTCGAACGCGAGACGACGAAGAAGCTGTCGGACGCGCTCCAGCGCGAGCTGGCGATCGAGAAGCAGGCCATGGCCCGTCTGACCGGCAGCGATCGCCTGCAGGTCGAGCGGATGGTCGATCTGCTGGGGCGTTGCGACGCCATCGAGGCGCAGCTGCGCATCTTCGACCAGCGCATCGACAGTCAGGTGAACGCGCGCCTCGAGGTCGTGAACCGCTATCTGGCCGCCGGGAAAGAAGAGCTCGCGTCGGCGTCCGACAAGCTGGGCGCCATCATGGAGCAGTCGAAGACCATGGGCGGCGGGCTGGCGCAGGCGATGTTCACCAAGGTCGCCGACAAGTTCTACGACCTCGTCGTCCGGTCGGACGTCGGCATCATCGACGTGTCCTGGGGTCTCAAGGATCAGAAGACCCAGGCGGTCACGCGCCTGACGAACCAGAAGAGCCTGGAGTTGAAGGCCGTCGAGGAAGACTTCCGCAAAGTACTGGAGGAAGAGAAGTGAGCCGAGACGTGAGTCGCCGTCCGCGCCTGGTGCTGCTGTCCTGGGCGCTGGCCATGGCGTTCGCGGCGCTCCCGGCGCATGCCGCCCAGCCGGCCGCGGCGGGCGGGCCCGCTGCGCCCGCAGCCGCCCCTGGCGTTCCGAACGCGCCTGGCGTGCCCGGGGCGCTGGATCCCCGCATGCTCGATGAGATGGACAAGGACGTCCAGCGCTTCGCGCAGATGGTCGGCGAGTACCGCTCGACCGCGCGCGACATCCTGAAGCGCGCGTACCACGACAAGGTCAAGGCGATCAACGCCAAGTACGATCCGCAGATCAACCTCAACGATCGCGAGGCGCGCGACCGCCGCCGCGACGCGATCGCGATGTTCGAGGCGTTCCTGCTCAAGTACCCGAACGACAAGCGCTGGACGCCGGACGCGATGTTCCGCCTGGCGGAGCTCTACTACGAGAAGTCGGCCGAGGAATACCTGGACGCCGACGAGGCGTACAAGAAGGCGCTCGACACGCCGAACCCGCCCGACACGCCGCCCCCGCGGGTCGATTACACGCCGACCATCAACCTGTATCGGCGCCTGCTGACCGAGTTCCCGAGCTATCGGTTCCTCGACGCGGCCTACTACCTGCTCGGCTTCTGCCTCGGCGAGATGGGCGAGGATCAGCAGGCCAAGCAGGCGCTGCTCGCGCTCGTGTGCGCGAACAAGTACAAGCCGCTCGATCCGCCGCCGCCGCCCCCGGTGAACGGCGGGCGGGAGGACGCGTACGACGGCTGCACGCCCGTCCGCAAGGACTCGAAGTTCCTGCCCGAGGCGTGGACGCGCGTCGGCGAGTTCCACTTCGACAACCCGAATGAGCTGCGCCTGGCCATCGCCGCGTTCCACAAGGTGCTCGCGTTCAAAGACTCGCCTTACTACGACCGCGCGCTCTACAAGCTCGCCTGGGCGTATTACCGCGACAACCGATTCCCCGAGGCGGTGCGCGAGTTCGACAACCTCGTCAAGTACGCCGACGCCCGCACCGAAGCCGGCCAGAAGGTGGGATCGGACCTC
>DATFXS010000193.1:0-6105 GCA_035315605.1 Polyangia bacterium | reverse complement strand
GGAGCCGCCGGCCGAAGTGCCGCCCGCGCCGCCGGCCGAACTACCGCCAGTGCCGCCCGCGGAGGTGCCGCCGATTCCGCCGGCCGCGCTGCCGCCGGTTCCGCCGGCCGAACTGCCGCCGGTGCCGCCGGCCGAACTGCCGCCCGCGCCGCCCTTCGGCGCCGAGCTTCCGCCCGTGCCGCCGCCGGAGCTGCCGCCTTTGCCGGTGCTCGACGATCCGCCGCCGCAGGCTGCGAAGCCGACCAACAACGTTGCCAATCCAAGTCGCCAAACAACGGTCAACGGGCTCTTTGCGTTCGTCATGGGCCGGACCTCCGCTCTGGGTCGGTCCGTTTGTGTCGCCAGAGGCGGAGAGTCATCATCATTTTGATCGCGATCGGTGGACCGCGATCGCGCACGTGGGCGCGAAACCCGAAATGAAGTGAGCCGATCCGCGCGGGTCGCGTTCGCTCAGTCGGCGGCGTCGAAGCTGACGCCGCGGGCGAGCGCCAACACCACATCCATCGGCGTGACGATTCCGGCCAGCTTGCTGTCGCTGTCCAGCACGACGATCCGGTGGATATGCCGGGTCGCCATCTCTTTCACCGCGGACATTGCCGGATCCTCCGCGTAAAGCGAGACGACGTCCGGGTTCATCAGATCGGCGACGGTGGCCTCGCCCTTGATCCACTGTTTCGGCTCGGGATTCACCAGGTCGGAGCTCGAAAGCACGCCGACCAGATTCCCCTCCGCGTCGCGCGCCGGCGCGCCGCTGATGTGGCGAAACGTGAATCCCCACGCGGCCTCTTCGGCCGGCGCGTCGGCCTCCACCGTGTGGACCTTCGTCGTCATGATGTCCTTGATTTGGAGCATCGGTTACCTCTTTTCAGAGGCCGATCCACTCAAAGGCCGTGCCACCGCGGGTGCCCGCGCATTTTCGGCGGGTCGACGGCCCGTTCGCGCAGCGGCTGCGCCGTGCGCGGATCCGATCCGCAAGAGTTGCGCCGGGCACCGCGCGCGGGGACCGCCAGACCGGCGACTCGGCGCGCGCTGCCGCCTTGGCACGACCGCTGCTTCTTCGCTGGGCCAAGGAGAGTGTCGTCATGAAATGCGCAGACATCATGAGCAAGAACCTGGAGTGGCTGAACGAGAAGGACACCGTGCAGCAGGCTGCCGCACTCATGGCGGACGCGGGCATCGGCTTCCTCCCCATCTGCGACAAGTGGAAGAAGGTCATCGGCGTCGTCACCGATCGTGATCTGGCGACGCGCGCGATGGCGAAGAAGCTGGCGCCGGAGACGACGGCGGCGCTGGTCATGTCGTCACCGGCCATCACGATCCTCGAGACCGCGAACGTGCACGAGGCGGAGCAGCTGATGGTCGAGGAGCGCAAGGCGCGCCTGGTGATCACCGACGCGGAGGGAAAGCTGGCCGGCGTCCTGAGCCTGGCCGACCTGATCGAGCAGGCGCCGGGACGCGAGACCCTGAAGACCGCGCGCGCCGTGCTGTGGCGCGAGGCGCTCGGGCCGCGGGGCGGCGCCACGCGCGCCGACAAGCTGCTGAAGGACGACCCGTCGATCAAGAACCTGCCGCGCGAATCGGACGACGTGAAGGTGCGCGACACGGTCTTCACGGGCGGCCACCGCGCCGTCGACACGAAGGAATTCCCCGGCTGATTCAGTGGATCGCGTGAGGAGCCGGCGAGCTCTGCTCGTTGCGTATCATCGCGGGAGGGTTCGGGAACCCTTCCAGGGTTTCCGATGATAACGTCGCGGGGGTGCCACCGCGCCTGCGTGACGAGCCCGCGCTGATCCAGGCCGTCAAGACGATCCACGAGGCGATCCGCGCCGAGGTCATGGCGGCGTGCAGACGCGCGTCGTTCGACCAGATGGCGGCGGTGACGGGCAAGCAGGCGGGCGACGTCATCTATGGCGTCGATCGGGTGACGGAGCGCGTGCTGGTCGAACGCTTCGCCGCGCTCGCGCGGAAATGGCCGTGCCTGCTGATCGCCGAGGGCCTGGGCGTGAGCGGACGCCGCATGCTGCCCGACGGCACGCCCGAGAGCGCCGCCGAGATCGTCGCGCTCTGCGATCCGATCGACGGCACGCGCGGCCTCATGTACCAGAAGCGGCCGGCCTGGATCCTGACCGGCATCGCGCTCTACCGCGGCGGGCGCGAGACGCTGGCGGACATCAGCCTCGCCGTGCAGACGGAGATCCCGCTCGTCAAACAGAACCTGGCGGACACGCTGTGGGCGGTGGCGGGCGAAGGGGCGCGCGCCGAGCGGATCGACCTCGTCACCGGCGCGCGCGCGCCGCTGCCGCTGCAGCCGTCGCAGGCCACCACCATCGCGCACGGGTTCGGTGGGCTCGCGAAGTTCTTCTCGGGCACGCGCGCCGAGCTGGCGGCGATCGACGACGCGGTCGTGGCCCGGGTGCTGGGCGGGCGCGGCGACGACGGCGATCCGCTGGTCTTCGACGACGAATACCTGACGTCCGCCGGGCAGCTCTACGAGCTGGCTGTCGGCCACGATCGCTGGATGGCGGACCTCCGCCCTCTCCTTCTGCCGGCCCGCCGCGCCGCCGGCCGCGCCCCGATCTTCTGCGCGCACCCGTACGACCTTTCCTGCGAGCTGATCGCGCGCGAGGCGGGCGTCATCGTCACCGATCCGCGCGGCGCGCGGCTGGCCGCCCCGCTCGACGTCACCAGCGACGTCGCCTGGGTCGGATTCGCGAACGCCGAGCTCGCCCGCTCCGTCGGCGGCGCGCTCACGGCCGAGCTTGCCGCCCGCGGCCTCCTCCCTTGAAAAAAATGTGCGGGAGGCGTCTGATTGACGGCATGGGGATGCCTCGATCCTCCACCTGGAGGGGGTTGTTCGGGTTGGCGCCGCCGGTGCTGGCGCTCGGACTGCTGCTGGGCGGGGGAACCGCGGTCGCCGCGAAGAACAAATGCGGCTGCACGCTCAACGAATCGAACAACACCTGCTCGTGCTCGAAGGGCGCGAAGTGCGGCTGCCCCGGCGAGTGCGAGCCGAAGGGGTGCGAGGAGAAGCGCGCCGCGCAGATGAAGAAGGAAGTCGAGGCCGAGACCAAGAAGGCGGCGGAGGCCGACCGCAAGCACAAGGCGGCCAGCGGCGGCGAGATGAAGACGGCCAGCGCGCGGGAGAGCAACGGCGACAACGGCAAGCCGGGCAAGGCCGCGCCGTCGGGGCCCAAGATGCCGGCCGCGCAGGTCAAGCAGCTGGCGAAGCTACTCGACAGCTACCTGAAGTCGAATCCGGACGCGCGCTCGAAGAACGCCGAGGAGCTGCGCAACGAGCTGTCGCTGACGCCGCGTTGATTCGCGTTCAGAGCGCGGCGGCGTTCGCGACGGGTACGGCCGCCAGCTCCAGCAGGCTGGCCGCCTGCGCGGGGCCGGGCGGCGGGCAGCCGAGCAGGTCGGCGATGATCTGCGCGCGCGCGGCGTAGCGCAGGCCTGACGTCTCCCACGTCCCTTCGAACACGAACGGATCGAATGGGTCGATGAGCAGCAGGTTCGCGCCGGCGTCCACCGGCTCGGCGCCAAGGATCGCAGCCACTCGCTCCGGATTGTCGACGTACGCCGCGACGACGCCCGGCAACGCCGTCCCCGACAGCGCCGCCGCCCCCGCCCGCGCGGTCACCGCGTGCGGCACCTGCGCGTCGCGCAGCCGCGCCAGCGCGCCCGGGACGCCGTGCGGGTGCGCGAGCGCAACGAACCGATGGGCCTCGCCGAAGGCGTAGTCCTCCGCCCAGCGCCGGAGCAGGCGCGCCAGGTGGACGGCCACGATCGGGCCGCGCGGCTCGCGTTCGATCAGCTCCTCGCGATGAAAGAGATCCAGAAGGCGCGACACGTACCCCGGGTCCGTCCCCGCGCTCGCCGCCAGCTGGCGGACCCCGAAAGGTGGGTCGCCGTCGGCCAGCGCGCGCACGATGCGGCAGGCCTTCGGCGCGTGCAGCGACCGGGTCGAGCGCGGCACGGCCCACGGGCTCGACTCGTCGCCCCGTGTCGAGATGAAGACGGTCGGCCGATCCAGCACGAGGCGCATGTTGCCGCAGAGGTCGACGTACCCGATCCCCTCCTCCGCCAGCCGCTCGCGCGTGCGCGGGCCGAGGAACGGCGCGATGACGACGAAGGCGTCGGCGGCGGCGGTGCGCAGGGTGCCGGCGGTCTCGCTCACCAGGCGCGGATCCAGCTGGCGCCGGGCGCCGATCGCCAGCGCGGCGGTCGCGCCGGCCGGGGTCTTGATGGTCAGCCGCGCGTCCGCGACGTCGTTGGTCTTCAGGGCGACGTTCGTCGTCCAGTGAGACGGAAGGGAGCGCTGAATTTGCTCCACCGCCTGCCGGAGAACGATGTTGTCGCTGGGGGCGTTGTTGTTCATATCGGACAACAGGGTCACCCTGGACAACACCCCCGTCCAATTTTTTGCCCGCGCGATCTCTACGTTTCATCGAAGAATCTGCGCGCCGAACAAGGCACGGAACCCCGGATATGAGCCGTGAAACCATTGTCCGGCCACGGACAATGGGTCGTGAAGAGTGGTAAAGTTCCCTCCCCGGAGATGGCGAAGCACGGCCGCTACAACATCGTTCGGCGGGTCGCGGACGGCGGCATGGCCGAGATCTTCCTAGCGACCCAGGTGGGGCGGGAGGGTTTCCAGAAGCCGGTGATCCTCAAGCGGATCCACAGCACCATCTACGCCGACCCCCAGTTCCGGAACATGTTCATCGACGAGGCCCACATCTCGATGAGCCTCGCCCACAGCAACATCGCCCAGGTGCTGGACCTGGGCGTCGCGCAGGGCCGGTACTTCCTGGTGCTGGAGCTGGTCGACGGCTGGGACCTGGGCCGGGTGCTCCAGCGGGCCGGGGCCGCCGGCAAGCCTCTGCCGCGCGAGCTCGGCCTTCACATCACGGCCGACGTCTGCCGGGCGCTCGCCTACGCGCACAGCAAGACCGACGGCACGCGCCCGCTCGGCATCGTCCACCGCGACGTCAGCCCGCACAACGTCCTTTTGTCCGAGCAGGGCGAGATCAAGCTGACCGACTTCGGCATCGCCAAGGCGATGAACAAGCGCGAGCAGACCGGCACCGGCGTGGTCAAGGGCAAGGTCGCCTTCATGTCGCCCGAGCAGGCGATGGGAAAGGCGATCGACCAGCGGTCCGATCTGTTCTCGCTCGGGACGGTCCTTTATCTACTGATGGTGCGGTCGCGACCCTTCGAGGGGCCGACCGACCTCGAGACCCTGCTGCGCGTTCAGAAGGGCGACTTCGCGCCCCCCGAGGCCGTCGCCCCCGATCTCGAGCCGGAGGTCGCCGCGATCATCAACCGCGCGATGAAGCTGGACGCCAACGAGCGTTACCAGAGCGCGGACGAGATGCTGGCTGACATCGAGCACGTCCTGCGCAACGTCTATCGGCCCGTCGGTCAGACCGAGCTCAAGCGCTGGCTCGCGGAGCTGTCCGCGTACGACGGCACGCCGTCGATCCTGAAGGCGACCTCGCGCCCGACGGCGAGCCGGACCGGAACCGGCACCGGCGAGCTCGACGGCAAGGACGTCGTGCTGTCGGATTCGCAGGAGCTGCTGGAGGACGACATCGACGGCGAGGCGGCGACGTCGCTGGCGGTGGTCGAGGCGGGCGGCGGCGGCCGCGTCCGCATGTCGCGCCAGCGCGCCTCCAACACGGCGACGCCGCTGTCGCTGCCGGTACCGCGCGACGCGGAGGCGGATCTGGAAGGGCGCGCCAGCCAGGAGCTGGCCGCGCTGCCCATTCCCGAGACCGAGGAGCCGCCGGATCGCAGGCGGAAGCGCAGCGGCGGCGGTTTCTTCAGGCTTTTGATCGTGGGCGCGATCCTCGTGGCCGGCGCGTACTACGTCGGCACGCACTACCGCAGCTGGGTTGGCGGCGACGAGGCGAACGCGGGCGGCGAGGCGAAGCCGGCCGCCGAGGCGCCGAAGCCGGCCGCGGCGAAACCGGCGCCGGCGCCCAATCCGACGCCTGCGACCGCAGAGCCCGGCGCAAACGCGGCAGGGCAGGGGACCGCCGCCGCGCCCGCCAAGAAAGAAGATCGCAGGGAAGAGGCCAAGGAGGAAGGCAAGACCGAGAA
>DATFXS010000192.1:0-3099 GCA_035315605.1 Polyangia bacterium | reverse complement strand
TGCGACACCGCGCCCGCCTACCAGCAGAGCCAGGACTACTACGGCGAGGCGTTCCGCGCCGCCGGCGCCGGCGCGCGCGATCGCGTCTTCCTGGCGTCGAAGACCCACGAGCGCTCGCGCGACCGCGCGCTGCGCCTGCTCGACGATTCGCTGCGCCGGCTCGGCACCGATCGCCTCGACCTCTGGCAGATGCACGACCTGCGTGACCGGCGCGAGATCAACGCGATCTGCGGCAAAGGCGGCGCGCTCGAGGCCGCGGCCGAAGCGAAGGCCGACGGCCGTATCCGCTTCGTCGGCCTGACCGGCCATCACGACCCGGACGTGCTGCTCGAGGCGATGCGACGCTTCCCGTTCGACAGCGTCCTGGTTTCGATCAATCCGGCGGATCCGCGCTACCGTCCCTTCCTGCCGACGGTCGTCGCCGAGGCGCGCCGCCAGCGGATGGGCGTCGTCGGTATGAAGGTGCTGGCGGCGGGGCGGCTGGTGGGCGAGGCGCCGGTCTCCGACCTGCTCCGCTACGGCGCCGCGTACGCCGACACCGTGATCGTCGGATGCTCGAGCGTGGCCGAGGTGCGGGCGAACCTGGCCGTCAACGACAGCTTCGCGCCGATGCCCGCCGACCAGCAACGGGCGCTGGAAGAGAAGATCGCGGCGCGCGCCGAGTCCTACGACTTCTTCAAAGGCTGACGGTCGCGACGGCGCGGGGCGACGATCAGCGCCAGGCGCCGAGCACGAACATCCCGAACGCGAACGCGCCGGCCAGCAGCAGCGGCCCGTCCCAGGCGATGGTCCGCCAGCGGCGCCGCTCGGTCATTGAACCTCGCCGCGGCGCGGGGCGCAGTGCGGGCCACCTTTGGAACTCTTCGGGTCGATCGCCGCCTGACACAGGGCGATCCGCAGCTGCTGCTCGTCGGTCGTCGAGGCAGCGGCGCAGGCCGCGGTGTAATCGCAGCCGCCCAGCCCCTCGGCCTTGCAGCAGGCGTCGGCGCGCGCGCAGACGGTGCAGGGAAGCATGACGACCTGGCCCGCCGCGGGGGTGCCTGCGTCGCGCGCGCTCGCGGGATCTTTCGCGGCGTTGCGGCCGGCCGTCCCGGCGCCGGTGGCAGCTGCCGGCGAGCAGCCTCCGCCCGCATCGCCCGCACAGGCATCGCTCTGGTCGATCGCGGTCACCGATCCACACGCTGACGCCGAGCCGACGGCGATCAAGATCAAGGCGATTCCCGGCAATCGCGCCCGTCGTCCCCGTCCCATCCCCACCTCGCTGGAAAGCTAGTCACGCAGCGCGACGCGCGACGGGACAGCTGCCGCGACGCGCGCAGCGGCCTACAGGCGATCCCGCATGTGAAGTTTTTACGCATTCCACCCGGGGAAGGTTCGATTCAAGGTTCGGCCTGATGGCGGCCCCCCAAGCCCGTGCCCCGGTGTTCGCGCGCGCGATCGAGCGGATGCTGCGCCTCGCGCCGGCGATCGTCGTCGCCGCCTGCGTCGGGTGTGGCGACGCCTCCGCCCCGGCAGCGCCCCCGCTGTCGTTCGGCCCCGATCCCGATCAGATGGTGACGTCGGATTCCGGAGCGCTGACGGTCGCGGTCCGCTTCTCGCCCGATCCGCCCACCACCGGCGAGGACGCCGCGCAGCTCGCGTTCACCGACGCGTCCGGCGCGCCGGTCGCGGGTCTGGATCTGTCGGTCGTGCCGTGGATGCCCGCGCACGGACACGGAACCTCGGTCAATCCGACCGTCACCGAGACCTCGCCCGGCGTGTTCGTCGCGTCGCCTCTCTACCTTTTCATGCCCGGCTCCTGGGAGCTGCGGATGACCGTCGGTGGAACCGTCGATGACACCGCGAAGGCATCATTCGAGCTCCCGTGACGGTCGCGGCATGCGCGCGGTCGCGCTCGCCTGCCTGATCGTCGCCGCCGGCATCGCGGCCCACCCGCGCCGCGCCGCCGCGCAGGCCTGTTGCGTCGGCACCGGTCTCATCACGCCGGCGCGGCTGCGCACGTTCGAGAGCGCCGCGGTCGGCGTCCAGATGCGCGGCCGCTCGGTGATGGGCACGTTCCTCGGCACGGGCGACTACGCGACATCGGGGACCGGCACCCGCGAGCTCGGCTTCGAGGAGGATCTGTTCGCCGCGTTGCGGGTCGGGTCTCGCTTCCAGGTCGGCCTCTGGGCGCCGTTCGTGCAGACCTCGCGCCAGGCAGGCGGCCTGTCAGGCTTCGGCGGTGGCCTCGGCGACGTCGCCGCCAACGCGCGCTTCGACGCGATCGATGCCGGCACACGCGGCCATTGGCCGGGTGTTGCGCTGCTCGCGTCGCTCTCGTTTCCGACCGGACAGGCACCGGACCAGGGCGGCCCTGACGATCCGCTATCGACGTCGGGCACGGGAACCGGGTCGTTCGAAGGAAACGTCGGCGTCGCCCTGGAAGAGATCATCGGACAGGGCTTCGTCTCCGTGGCCGGCTGGGCCGCGAAGCGTACCGCGCGCAGCGCGAACGGCGTAGAGCAGTCATTCGCGCCGCGCCTGTCCGCGTTGCTGTCCGGCGGGTACACGTTCGGCCACGACGTCACCGTCGGCGCGTTCGCCTCCGCGCTCCGCCAGGGCGACAACCACGACGCGAACGGCCCGATCGCGAACAGCGGCGTCGCGCTCGTCACCGCCGGCGGCGCGCTCGCCTTACCGTTCTGGCAGGTCTGGCGACTGCAGTCGACGCTGTTCACCGATCTGCCCATCGCCGGCTGGGGACAGAATCAGACCGTCGGCTTCGGCGGAACGGTCGCTGTCATCCGATCATGGATCTGAACCCGAGGCCCGAGGCCCGCTACGGATACTGGATCATCACCTTCCAGCGCAGGTTGCGGGGCGTCCGCTCGCCGAGCCGGGGGCTGTCGTCCTCGACGGTGTAGAGCTTGAACGAGACGATCTTGTCGTTCGGGTTGCCGGTCCGCTCTGGATAGCGCAGCACCCATTCCAGCAACGCCTGGTGGTAGGCGCCGCGGTTCGGGATGTGGTTGCCGTAACCGTAGAACAGCCAGCTCGGCCCCAGCGACACCGGAATCGTGAAGCCCGGGTGCGGATACTTCGGGTTCGCGATCTCGTTGT
>DATFXS010000191.1:0-6611 GCA_035315605.1 Polyangia bacterium | reverse complement strand
TGGGCGGTCAGATCGGGCGCGGCCGCGTCGCGCCCCGCCAGCACGTGCAGGAAGTAGCTCTCGACCGGCGCCCCGACCGTGTCCACCTCGAGGCGGTAGAGCCCGACCGGCGTTCCCTCGTTGACCACACGATAGGTGACGGTCGCCGGCGCCAGCGTCAGCACGCGCAGCGCCTGGTCGCCGTTCGTGGCCAGCACGCTGCGCGGTCCATCGACCTTCGGCGGCGCCTCGAAGTGCAGGAGGAACGTCTTCACGGCCCCGCCTTCCCGTCCGGAGCCGCGCAGGCGATCGAACACCAGCAGCGCCTGCAGCGGGCGGACGTAGAGCAGTTCGCGCACCACCGTGTCCACGTACGGATTCCCTTCCCGGTCGGCGTCCAGCCCCTGGCGCAGCCGGTAGGCCGGCGTCAGGTCGACGGCGGCGAAGGCGTGCTGCTGGCGGCTCTCGAGCCGCGGCACCGCCGGCGGTCCGCTGCGGCGCTGCACCATCCCGCGCCCGCCGAACAGCACCACGTTGTGCCCGATCGGGAGGCGTCCGTCCTCGCGCGGGCCGTTGTTCCAGCCCGCCAGCAGCTCGGTGTAGCTGACGGTTTCGCGCGTCAGCCACCGCCCGCCGCGACAGATCTGGAAGCTGCCCGCGTCCAGGTGATCGTGCCCCACCCCGACGGGCAGGCCGAGCTGCATCGTCACCAGCATGGCGTCGGGCCGCCACGAATCCTTCGCGTAGAAGAATCGCAGGCCGGGCGCGTAGTAGTCGAGCGGCAGCGTGTCGAACCGCCCCGGCGCCACTTTCTTCGCCACGGCGGCGGCATAGCGGCCGACCTCGCACTCCGTGACGTCGAGGTAGCGCTGGATCAATCCGGCGATCGGCCGGCCCTCCCACTCCTCGACCAGCGGCGCCAGGAAGCTGCCGACGTCCATGCCGGCCGCCGAATTTCCCTCGCCCCAGAATTCGTCCTCGTTGTACGGGAAGGTCTCGTAGTGGCGCGCGGGCTTGGCCGACGGCTTGTTCGGCAGCACGTTGACGGTCTTGGCCGGCGTCATCGAATAGATGAAGTAATAGATGAGCTCCTTGAAGTACGGCGTCTCGT
The DNA here is from genome assembly GCA_035315605.1 of Polyangia bacterium. Classification (GTDB taxonomy): domain Bacteria; phylum Myxococcota_A; class Polyangia; order Fen-1088; family Fen-1088; genus JADGRB01. Next base: position 5,521 of record DATFXS010000191.1, on the reverse strand, counting down.
TCCACATATCGCGACCGAGGAGCCGCGCGGTGACGAACGGGATCGTGAAGTAGTTGAGGGCGAGGCGGCCGTACTGCGTCCCCTCGTGCGGGACGCCCCCCTTGCCCGGGCCGGCCGCCCAGGGCAGGAACCCGTCGCGCCATCGGACCGTCAGCGCGTTCTGGAGGATGGCGGCCGCGCGCGGGTTCTCGTGGTACGTGGCGATCCCCCACTCGAGCGCGTTGCGGAAGTAGCCGAGGAAGTAGTTGTTGGATTCCATCCCGGGGCCGCCCCAGGGTTTGGCGTCGAGGGTCTCGATGTAGCCGTTCCAGCGCGGGATCAGCGTGGCGCGCTCGGCGGCGGTCATCTGGTCGTAGCACCAGTCGTAGGCGAGGATGACCGCCTCGCCGTGCCAGCGCGCCTTGTCCGACGCCACGCCGCCCACCTCGAACGCCATCGCCATGGCCCAATCGATCAGCGTGCGCGCGGAGCGCGCCTCGCGCGCAAGGACGTAGTGCAGCGCCAGGTCCATCGGGCGGTCGTCCCGCGGCGCGAAGTGGTTGCTTGCGTACCAGCGGCGCGCCCGTTCCAGCCGCTCGGCGTTCCACCAGAGCCGCGGACGGGTCTTGGGGATCACCAGGGGCGGCCCGTCGGGAAAACGCGGCCCCTTCGCGTACGCGGGCGTGGGCCCGGCCCCGAAGGCCTCCTGGGCGCGATCGAGCCGCCGCATGATGCGGCGCCGCCCACGGTACCCGAGCGCGGCCATCCCCCCGCCCAGGCCCAGCATCGCCAGAAATGTCGACCGTCGCATCTCGCGCTCGGCCTGATAGTACGAACGGGAGGCCGTTTGTTCACGAGATTCTTCATCCGGTAAATTGACGTGGATGGCGAATCGGATGAGGTGATGCCGGGCGGGCGGACGAAAATGGCGACGGCGCTGGCGCGGCTGGGCGTGCGCCTGCTGATGCGTCCGCTGGAGGTCGGAAGCGACGTCGCGGTCGGCGATGCCGCGGACGCCATCGTGCTGCTCGGCGCGCCGCTGAACGCCGACGGGACACTGCCGGCGGCGACCGCCGAGCGGGCGCGCGCGGCGCTGACCCTGTGGCGGCAGGGAAAGGCGCCCGTCATCTGCGCCGTGGGCGGCCACTGTCCGCCCGGGAACGACGACACCGCGATCGAGCGCGAGGGCGTCAGCCGCTGGCTGCGCGCCGAGGGCGTCCCAGAATCCGCGCTGCGTGTCGATCGCGTGTCGCGTTCCACGCGCGGCAACGCCGATCGCGCGGCGCACCTGCTGCTGCCCGAGGGGCGGCGGCGCGTCTGGCTGGTCACCCAGCGCTTTCACATGCGGCGCGCGCTGCTGCTGTTCCGCCGCGCCGGCTTCGACGCCATCCCGTTCCGCATCGAGGCGGGCCTCTTCGACGACAATCCGCGCTGGGCGCTCCGGCGGGTGGTGCAGGAATACGGATCGTGGGCGCTGCTGGCGGTGCGCGCGGCAACGGCGCGCGCCGGCGTCCTTGACCCGATCGCGAGCCGTCGGTAAGTTGCGCGCGCCGTCGTGATCGTCGTCGTGAATGCGCTCGCGCTGGGGTTCGAGCACGTCCCCTTCGACGCCGCGTTCCTCGCCTCGCTGGCGCAGGCGTATCCCGGCGAGCCGATCCATTTCTACGGAGACCGCGACCACTCGGAGCAAGTGCAGCGGTTCCTCCAGCCACGGTTCGGTGGCGGCGAGATCGTCTGGCGCGTGCTGGCGCTGCCGCCCCGCCTGGCGGCGCCGCGGGCGCGCATGACCCGCGACGCCGGCAACCTGCGCACGGTGCTGGCGGAGGCCCAGCGCGCGAGCGCCAGCCGCGTCGTCGTCTGCTACCTGCACGCGGTCACCGGGATCCTGGCGCTCAAGGCGTTGCGCCTCGCCTACCGCCGCGGCGCGCTGGCGCTGGTCCACCACGCCAGCCTGCTGCGCCTGCTGTCGAGCCGCCGCTATCATCCGCTGTTGACGCTCGGAAACGGTCGTCTCGGCCAGATCGTCCTCGGCGACGCCATCCGCCGCGAGGCGATCGCCATGCTGCCGCGCCTCGCCGGCAGCCTGCACGCCATCCGCCACCCTTATTTCTTCGACGAGGCGGCCCCGTCCGACCTGCCCGCGGCCGGCCCGATCGGATTTTCGTTCCTCGGCCTGGTGGACGAGACCAAGGGCTTCGACAAGTTCGTGGCGCTGGCCGAAACGATCTCGCGCTCGTCGGACGGCGCCGCTCGGTTCGATCTCATCGGCGGCAAGCGCGCCGGCGAGCTGCCCGGATCGCCGGGGGGCCTGGTGAAGACCTACGTCCAGTCCGGGCCGATGCCGCGTCCTCTGTTCGAGCAGCGCCTGCGCGAGACGGCTTACACGGTGTTCCCCTACGACCCGTCTTTTTATCGGCTGGCGGCGAGCGGCTCGATGCTGGACGCGCTCGGCGCGGGCAAGCCGATCATCGCGCTCCGCAATCCGCAGTTCGAGGAGACGTTCGCGGCGATGGGCGACATCGGCTACCTCTGCGACGACGTCGACCAGATGAAGAGCGTGGTCGCGTCGATCCTGGGCGATCCCCCCCGCGAGCGTTACCGGCGACAGTCCACGAACGTGCTCGCCAAGCGCGACCTGTTCGGGACGGCCGCGGTCGCCGCCGAGCTGCGCGCGGCCCTCGACGCCTGATGCCCGCTCGCCGGGACTACGAAAGGAAGATGTCGCGCAGCGCGCGCACCGTGGTGGCGCGGTCGTAGACCGCGCGCGCTCGCTGCCAGGCGGCCTGCCCCAGAGTGGCGGCGCGGCGTTCGTCGAGCAGCAGCTCGCTGCACGCCGCGGCCAGCGCCTCGTCGGTCTCGCGCAGCAGGATCTCGCTGCCGTCGGCGAAGTCCAGGCCCTCGGCGCCAAGCGCCGTCGACACCACCGGTCGCGCGAAGCCAGCCGCCTCGACGATCTTCACGCGCGTGCCCGCCCCGGTGCCGATCGGGCAGCAGACCACGCGCGCCGGCGGATAGACGGTGCGGATGTCGTCGACGAAGCCGGTGAACGTGACCGATTCGTCGCGCGGCGACGCCGAGAACGCCGGCACCACCTCGGGGCGCTTGCCGACGATGACCAGGCGGGCGTCGGGGACGCGCGCGCGCACGAGCGGCCAGATCGATCGCGCCAGCCGGTCCGCCGCGTCGACGTTGGGCCGGTAGTCGAACGTGCCGACGAACAGGACGGTCTTGTCGGCCGACACCGGCAAAGGCGCCTCCGGGATGGCGGTGGCGTTCGGCACCACCCGCACCGTCGCCGCCCGCGCGCCGAACAGCTTGCCGAGCAGGGCCTTGTCCTTCTGCGAGCAGACGAAGGTGGCGCGCGCCCGCCGCAGCGCCTGCCGCTCGCCCGCCATCAGCGCCGGAACGTGCAGCAGTTGCAGTCGCTCGCCGGGCCACTGCGGGCTCGTCACCAGGCGGCGGAAGGTGGCGACGTGCTCGACGTCGTCCAGGTCGAAGAACACCTTGGCCTCGCCCGCCGGAACGCGCAGCAGCACGCTCATCGCGTCCAGTCGATGGGCGAACACGATCGCCGGTTGCTCGGCCAGCGCCGCGCGGACGGCAGTGACGGCGTCGTCGTTGTAGAGCGGCCGGAGCTGCGCGGTCCGCCGGAAGTCGAACGTCCCCTCCAAGAGCCGCCGCCACCCACTCCCCTCGCCCGCCTGGTCGATCCGCCGCACCGGCGCCAGCCGCAGCGCGATCGGCGCCGACCAGCGCCCGCGCAGGTAGTCCTCGTAGGCGCGCCGCGCGGGCTCGGCCGCGTCCACCGCGTCGGGGCGCACCAGGAACAGCGCGGTCACCTTGTCGCTGGCCGAAGTCAGCGCCGCCATCAGCATGTCGAGCCGCCGGTGTACGCCGCCCGCGTAGCTCGCGTCGCGCGGGAAGTGGGTCGACACCAGGAGCGCGTTCACCGCGGGACGCTGCCGTAGGGGCCGCGCTCACCGCGACGCAGCCGGCTGATGACGGTCTGTGGCCGCGCGAGGTAGTGCATCACCACCGGGATCGCGTCGCGCCGGATCTGGGCGCGGTCGAGCTCGCGGCCGATCACCTTGAGCCCCTTGGCGTGGAACTCCCAGAACGCCGGCTCGCGGCGCACCAGCCAGGCCTCGGCGAGGAAACTGCGGTAGAAGCGTTCGTACGCGCCGGTGATGCGCTCCTGCTCTTCGGGCGAAAGATAGAGCGGCCCGTACGAGACGAGCCGGATCAATTTATCGAGCACCAGCGGACCGAAGCTGAGCGCCCGGCCCCAGGCCGATTCGTCCTCGACGCGCGAGAAGCTGAGGATCTGGTGGACGAAGCCGAAGTCCGAATCTTTCAGCACCTCGTAGACCGAATCCGAGTCGGGAAAGAACTTCACCTCGTCGTAGTAGGGATGGCGGGCCCGCACGATATCGGCGCGCACCATGACGGTGGTCTGGGACCCGAACAGCGACAGGTTGTCGATCAGGCACAGACGGCACGCCTCGCGCCCCGACATCACGGTCCTCGTGTGCGGCAGCCCCTTGGGCCAGGGGTTGGGCCCCACCATCCGGTACGACGACACGACGCCGATGCTCGGGTTCGCGTCGGCCAGCGCCACCATCTCCTCGATGCAGCGCGGGAAGATGCTGTCGTCGGCCTGCACCATCTTGTAGTAACGGGCGGCCGGCGAGATCTTTCGCACCGCCCCGTTGTAGTTCTGCGGCTGCGTCAGGAACGTTTCGGTGTGGACCACGCGGATCCGGGGATCGCGGGCGGCATAGCGCTCGGCGATCTCCGCCGAACCGTCGGTGCTCTTGTTGTTGACCAGCACGTACTCGAAGTCGCGGTAGGTCTGGGCCAGCACGCTCTCGATGCACTCCGCGAGGTAGTCCGCCGTGTTGTAAAACGGCGTCACGATGCTGACGATCGGCTGCGGCGCGCCTGCGGGCACGGTGCGGATTTCGTACCGGACCCCGCCCGGTGAGTCAAGGCGCGCCCGGCTGCAAATGCGCCGCCGCTCGCCGAAGTCGCTTGCCGCTCATGCTGCTGCCCTGGCGATCGCGCTGCTGCCCGGCGGCCTCGGCTGCCGCTCCGGGTGCTCCCCGAGAAGCGACGTCGCGAAGATCGGGACGGGCAGCGGCGCGTCGGCCACAGGCGCGGGCGGCGCGGTGGAGGTGGCCACCGTCGCGGCGAGCGACGCAGCGCCGCCCGTCGCCTTCCCCCTCGTCCATTCACCCGATCGTCGGTACCTGCAGGATCAGACGGGGCGGCCGTTCGCGATCAAGGGCCGGGCGTCGTGGGGCGTCCTGCTGATCTCCGCTGCCGACGCGCGCAGCTACCTCGACGACACCGTCGCCAACGGCTACACGGCCATCGAGGTCAGCGCGATCGTGCGGCATTCCTCCTCGAAGACCGCGCCCCTCGCCGGCAACGGCGCGGCGCCGTTCCTCAAGCGGCTCGACGGAACGACCTGGACCGGGGCCATCCACTACGGCAACGCCGGAAACGAAGCGCCCGATCTGACCACGCCGAACCCTGCCTA
>DATFXS010000190.1:0-4317 GCA_035315605.1 Polyangia bacterium | reverse complement strand
ATCTTCGACGGTCCGCTCTGTCCCGGCAGCGGCAGCAGCACGGGCGCCGCGGGCGAGAACGCGCCGAACGCGGGCAGATCGTCGTCGACGGCGGTGCTCGGGCCGTCGAGCGGCGCGGTGCGCGTGTTCGCGGCCATCGCGCGAATGTCGATCAGCCCCGAGCCCTCCGTCGTCGGAGCCGGCGCCGGACCGAGCGACGCCGCCGGCGCGGGCTTCGCGCTCGGCATCGCCAGCGACTGCAGGTTCGACAGCGAGAACAGAACCGAGTTCTCGTGGCGCTGGCCGGTCAGGTTCTCGACCCGTCCGCCGTCGTGGCCGGCCATCGAGGCCCCGCCTCCGCCGCCTCCGGAAGAAGGCCAGCGCGACTCGCTGGCAGCGGCCGAGTGCGCGCTCGCCGAACCGAACAGATCACCGCCCGAGGACGGCGCCGCGGCCGCCGGCGCCGCGAAGATGTCGCCACCGCCGTCGCCGAACAGCGGGCGATTGGCGCCCGAGCGACGACGCCCGCTGGAACCGTTCTGCGCGGGCTGCACGCTGTCCGACGCGAAGACGTCGCCGACGCTGACAGAACCGCTGTCCGCAGGCGCGAGATCAGCGAACTCGGGTACGGCCGACAGTTTCAGCCAGTCCGCGAAGCCCTCTTTCCAGATGTACGTGTCGCCGCGGATCTCGCCGCGCTCGACGCGCGCGCGGACGTCGGCCTCGGAGATCGGTCCGACCTGCTCGCCCTCGACGACGATGTGCCAGCCGCCGTCGGCCGGCGCCGCCGCGGCCGGAGCGGCCGCTTCCTCCTGCGTTTCGCCGCCGCGCACCACGATGATGTGGCTGCACTTCTTGCAGCGGATCTTGAAGACCTTGCCCCGAACCTTGTCGTCGGAAATCGAGTACTTGGTCCCACAGGAATCGCAAATGATCTTCATCAACGCCTCGATTTGGAGATCGCGCCGCCCCGCCAAAGCGGTTTGTGGCCCGCGAAAGCGGTTTGTTTTTTAAGGGATGCGCGCGATCGCACTGCCGCTGGCCGGAACAGACAGCCCATTATATTGAGGTCGCTGCGGCGTGCAAGCGTGGCGGCACGGATTTCCCCGGAATTCCGCAGATTAAGCCCACATCGACGCACGCTAGCAAAATCAGTCGGTGAGCGCGCCGGGGCCGAAGGGATCGCGGGTCAGGATGGTCTCCGACCGGCCCGCCCCCCACGAGGTCGCCCAGACCGGCCGGTTGCAGAGCTCCCCTACCCGCGCCACGAAGCGCGCCGCCGCCTTCGTCGCCGACGGCGGGATGTCCGATGAGGACGCCGACGGCCAGCCCTCGAGGTCCTCGTAGATCGGCTCGGCCGCGGCCAGGTCGTCGCTGTCGAGGGGCATCTCGTCCACGGTCGCGCCCCGCACCCGGTAGCCGACGCAGATGCGCACACGCTCGAGCCCGGCCAGCACGTCCAGCTTGGTCAGCGCCAGCCCCTCGATGCCCGAGGTCCGGATCGCCAGGCGGAGCGCCGGAAGGTCGAGCCACCCGCAGCGGCGCGGCCGGCCCGTCACGGAGCCGAACTCGTTGCCGCGCTTGCGCAGCAGATCACCGGTCGCGTCCATCAGCTCGGTCGGAAACGGACCGCCGCCGACCCGGGTGGCGTAGCCCTTGGCGATCCCCATGACGGTGTCGATCGCGGTCGGGCCGATGCCGAGGCTGGCGCACGCGCCGCCCGCGGTCGCGGACGACGACGTCACGAACGGATAGGTGCCGTGGTCGATGTCCAGCAGCACGCCCTGGGCCCCCTCGAACATGACGTTGTCGCCGCGCACGATCGCGTCGTTCACGAGCCGCGAGGCGTCCGCGATGTAGGGGCGCAGCTCGTCCGCGAGCGACAGGTAGTGCGCCGCGATCTCGGTGGCGTCGGGCGGCGCCCCGCCCAGCGCCGTCAGCAGCGGCAGCAGCTCTTCGATCTGAACGCCGAGCTGGGCGCGAAATCGCTCCGGATGCAAAAGGTCGCCGACGCGCAGCCCGGTGCGCGCGGCTTTGCTCTCGTAGGTGGGGCCGATCCCCTTGCGGGTGGTGCCGATGGGGTTGCCGGGGCGCTCGTCGCGCAGCCGATCGATCTCGCGGTGGTAGGGCAGCGTCAGGTGAGCGCGCGCGGCGACCACCAGGTCTTCGTGACGGGCGAGAAATCCCTGGGCGCGGAAGGCGCGCACCTCCTCGACCAGCACCGTCGGATCGACGACCATCGCCTCGCCCAGCACGCAGGTGACGCCCGCGCGGAGCACGCCCGACGGGATCAGGCGCGTGACGTATTTCTTGCCGTCGACGACGAGGGTGTGGCCTGCGTTCGCGCCGCCCGCCCAGCGCACCACGTAGCGCGCGCGCTCGGTCAGAAGATCGACGACCTTCCCCTTCCCCTCATCGCCCCACTGTGCTCCGACGACGATTACGACGGACATCCGGTGATTCCTTTGCTCTGTCTCATGATTTATTTGTTCCGCGCGCGGCGCGGCTTCTCGTTCGGGCGCGCGGGGGCGGCGGCCTCGAGGGCGCCCGCGACGGCGTCGACGTCGACGGCGAAGCCGACCGCCGGGCTGGGGCGTCCGTAGCGCGCGAGCAGCTCGTCGTACCGGCCGCCGCCCAGCACCGCGTCCGATGCGCCCGAAACGAACGCCTGGAACCGCACGCCGGTGTAGTAGTCGAAGCCGCGCACCTCGCCGAGGTCGACGTGCAGGCGGGCCGCCAGCTTGCGTCCTTCGATCGCCGCGACGATCTGCCCGAGCTCGGCGAGCGCGCGCTTGATGCCGCCGTTCGGCGCCTGCAGCCGGGCATCGTCCAGCAGCGCGGGCGCTCCCGACAGCTCGGGCAGCAGGCGCGCGAATTCGATGGCTGCTTTCACGCCGCGCGCCTGCTTCAACACCTCCGCCAGGCCGGCGCCGTCGTGCTTGGCGATGCAGCGCCGGGCGTCCGCGACGGCCGCATCGGGCAGTGCGAGCGCCGCCAGCACCTCGCGCGCCAGGCCGAGGTGGCCGAGATCGATCGTCGGCTGCCGCAAGCCGACCGCCGCCAGCGCCTCGACGGCGATCGCGATCGCCTCCACGTCGCCCTCCGGTCCGGGAACGCCCGCCAGCTCGACGCCCGCCTGCATCCGCTCGCGCTGCCCGCGGGCCCCGCGCTCGAGGCGGACCACCGTCCCCTCGTAGCAGAGCCGCACCGGGTCGGGCGTGTCGCGGTAGCGGGTGGCGATCAGCCGCGCGATCTGGGGCGTGATGTCGGGACGCAGCGCCACCACCTGGCCCGTGCTCGGCTCGACGAACCGGAACGTCGCCGCGCGCGCGGCGTCGCCCAGCCCGAGCGCCAGCACGTCCTCGTACTCGAAGGCGGGCGTGATGACGCGCGCGAACCCGCGCCGCTCGAAGGTGGCGAGCAGCCCGTCGACGATGCGCCGGCGGGCAGACGCCGCCTCCGGCGCGTGGTCGCGCATACCGGTCGGCAGTCTCAATATCGGAGTCTCGGCCATCGCCGAGCCAGCCTTCCTCTCGGGTCCGCTTCGCCGCGGCCTTACTTGACCGCGTTGCGGACGATGCCGTCCTTGAGGAAGCCGACGAACACTTCCGCCAGCTCGATCGCGACCTTCTCCTGCGCCTCGCGCGTCGACGCGCCGAGGTGCGGGCTGGCGATCAGATTTTCGTGCTGGAACAACGGCGCCGGCTCCGGCGGCTCCTTCCCGAACACGTCCAGCGCCGCGCCCGCCAGCTGCCCGGAGGTCAGCGCCTCCAGCACCGCGCCCTCGTCGACCACGCCGCCGCGCGCGCAGTTGATCAGGTACGAACCCTTCTTCATCTTCGCGAAGGTGGCCGTGGAGAACAGGTTCTTGGTCTCCGCGACCAGCGGCACGTGCAGCGTGACGAAGTCGGACTTGGCGACCAACTCGTCGAACGTCACCAGCTTGACGCCGGCCGGCAGCTGCTTGGGCGGATACGGATCGAATCCGATGACGTTCATCTTGAGGCCGACGCCGCGCTCGGCCGCCTGACGGCCGATGTTGCCCAGGCCGACCACGCCCAGCGTCTTGCCGGCGATCTCGGCGCCCATGAACTTCTTCTTCTCCCAGATCCCCTGGCGCATCGACTCCGCCGCCTGCGGGATCTTGCGCGCCAGCGCGAACATCAGGCCGATCGCCAGCTCGGCGGCCGCCGCCGCGTTCCCCTGGGGCGTGTTGATGACCAGGATCCCCTTCTCGGTCGCCGCCTTGACATCGATGTTGTCGACGCCGACCCCGGCGCGGCCGATGATCTTCAGCTTGCCGGGGTTGGCCAGGGTGTCCGCCTTGATCTTGCTGGC
>DATFXS010000189.1:0-17218 GCA_035315605.1 Polyangia bacterium | reverse complement strand
GCGGGGCGGAGGCGCGGCCGGCCGCGGCGGTACGACGGGAACGGGCGGCACGACCGGCACGGGCGGGACGACGGGCAGCGGCGGCAGCGGCACGCCGTCCGCCGAGAACACCGGCGCCAACTGCAATGTCACGTCCGCGGCGCTTCTCTCCGCGCAGAACAAGAAGCTCCCGAACCCCTTCGTGATGCACGACGGGACGACCATCACCACCAAGGCGCAGTGGGAATGTCGGCGCAACGAGATCAAGGCCGACGTCGAGAAGTACGAGATCGGCCCCAAGCAGACGCCGCCCACGGTCGCCGCCACGCTTTCGGGCAAGACCTTGAACGTGGTCGTGACGGTCGGTTCGAATTCCATCACCCTCAGCTCGCCGGTCTCCGGGAGCGGTAGCTGCGTGGTCGTCGGCATGAACGGGACGACCAGCCTGGTCTCGGGCTGTACCGAGGTCGCGTTCATGCACGATCAGGTGGTCACGTACACGTCGGGCAACACCCAGACGCAGGGGGATCCCTTCTACAAGCTGTACCCGTCGCTGTACGGCAAGATCGGAAACTACAGCGCCTGGGCCTGGGGCTTCAGCCGCATCATCGACGGTCTCGATCAGGTCAAGAGTCAGCTCAACATCAACATGACGAAGGTCGCGACCTGGGGCTGCTCGTACGCCGGGAAGATGTCGATGTTCGGCGGCGCGCTCGACGAGCGCGTCGCGCTGACGATCATCGAGGAGTCGGGTGGCGGCGGGATCGATTCGTGGCGGGCGTCCCAGGACTTCGACACCCGAACCAGCATGAGCACGGAGAAGATCGACAACACGAACTACAGCTGGTTCATGTCGAGCATGAAGAGCCTGGACCCCTACAAGCTGCCACACGATCACCACGAGGTGATCGCCATGATCGCGCCGCGCGCCACCATCATCCTCGGCAACCCCGGTTATGTCTGGCTGGGTGACGAATCCGGATACAAGTCGACCCTGGCCGCCGTCGAGGTCTTCAAGGCGATGGGCGTCCCGGACTCGATCGGCTACGACTTCACGGGCGGCCACAGCCACTGCGGGCCGCCCACGACCCAGATGCAGAGCGTGGCGACCTACGTCAACCGGTTCCTCAAGGGCGGGACGGGCGCCACCGGCGTCGCCATCAAGCCGAACCAGAGCGGTTTCGATCTGACGGCCGACACCGACTGGACGACGCCGACCCTGCAGTAACCAGGCACAATAGAAGCGGGTGCGCGCGACCGTTCTCGTCCCTGTCGCTGCCTGGGTCGCGCTCATCTCGCTGGCGTCGCCCGGGTGTGGACAGGGCGGCCCGGCGTGTGACTTCACCATCAGCAACAGCGAGCTGAGCGCCAGCATTCCGACGGTCGGCGTGGTCGAGTGGTCGCTGGCGGGGGCGGCGCCGGCGAGCGCCAAGATCGTCTATGCGCTCGAGGGCGCGGCCGGCGCGACGCTGAATCGGGGCGGCGAGGCGCCGGTGGATCTGACGGCACCGAACTATCGGACGCTGCTGCTCGGCCTCAAGCAATCGCGCGACTACACCTTCCACATCGAGGCGGTCCGCGGCGGGCAGACCTGCGTCAGCCCGACCCACGCGCTGCCGACGACGGGCAGCTTCGCGACGCCGTGGCCCGTGTCGGTGACCGTGTCGCAACCTGACAAGCGGGCGGCCGGATTCATCGTGACCAGCTCGGGGATCTTCACGCCGAGCGGCGCCTTCATCATCGACGCCGACGGCGAGATCGTCTGGTACTTCGCGGGCCCCGAGAACACCACCCGCGCGCGGATGGATTACGAGGGGCAGAACATGTGGATGATCAACCTCAACCTCCTCGCCGAAGGCGGCGAGATGCGCTGGGTGTCGATGGACGGCGCGCAACAGCAGCAGAACGTCCCCGGCCTCGAAAACGCGCACCACGATTTCACGGTCATGCCCGGAGGCAAGGTGGCCGCGCTCGTGTGGGCGACGCCGGGCAACGATCCCCCGAGCAACCTCGCGATTCGCGCGCCGGACGGCACGGTGACGACCGCCTTCACCATCGGCAGCAACCTTTACCTGGCCGATTCGGATCTGTTTCACGCGGACGCGGTCCACTACCTCCCCTTCGACGACAGCTTCACGATCTCGGATCGCAATCCGAACCTGGTCGTGAAGGCGAGCGCGACGGGGACGCTGGACTGGCAGCTCGGCGGCTCGTGCGCCGGCGCGCCCGCGGGCGATCGCTGCGTCCCCGGGGACTGGGTGGTCAATCACGGCCACCACCTGCTCGAGGACGGCACGCTCGTGCTGTTCAACAACGGCGTGAACTCCGTCCAGAATCACGTCCGCGAATTCAAGCTCTCCGACACGCCGAGCGCGTTCTCCGCCACGGTGGTCGAGGACTACACGGGCAGCGGCACGGGCGAAACCCTCGGGGATGTGCAGCGGCTGCCGAACGGCAACACCCTGGTCACCTACTCGACCGACGCGAAGATTGTCGAGCTCGATCCCGACTGGAACGAGGTCCAGTCTTTGTCCGTGCGCGTCGGCTACTCGAGCTGGCGTCCGTCGCTTTACGGACCTCCGCCGCGACCATGATTCCGCCCGAATCAGGCGTTTCCTGGGCGTTGTCACCGGCCTGTTGATAAGTTGTTACCAAATCCAGGAAACTCCTGTTGCCGCAACAGCTTACGCTATATAGCTGAATGCGGGTCGCAGCCCTCGATCTCGGTTCCAATTCCTTCCACGCGTTGATCGCGGACGTGGAGCGGAGCGGCCGGCTGGCCGTGGTCGATCGCGCGAAGCGGATGCCGCGCATCGGGGAGGGGATCTTCCGGACCGGCGCGATCTCGGATGCCGCCCGCCGGAACGCGCTGCGCGCGCTCGACGAGCTGATCCCTATGATCGAACGCAACCGGCCGGACGCCGTGTGCGCGGTCGCCACCTCGGCGGTGCGCGAGGCGCGCAACGGTCGCAAGTTCGTGGCGGACGTGCGCGATCGCTTCGGCCTCGACGTTCGCGTCATCTCGGGCGACGAGGAGGCACGGCTGTCGTACGCGGGCGCGCGCGCGTCGCTGGGCGAGGGGATGGGGCGCGCGACGCTCTTCGATCTCGGCGGCGGCTCGCTGGAGGCGATTCTCGGCGACGGCCGGCGCATCCTGCGCACCGCCTCGGCGCCGCTCGGCGTGCTGCGCGCGGTGGTCGAGCAGCCCCTCTCCGATCCGCCCGGTCCGCGCGAGCTGCACGCGCTCGAGGCGTGGGCGCGCGCGGCGGTCGCCACCTTTCTTCCTTCGCTCGGCGACGTCGATCTTGGACGCGTGATCCTGTGCGCGGGTACGGCGCGCGCGGTCCGTTCGGTCGGGCAGGCGCTCGGTTACGTGCCGACGACGGGCACCGGTTCGGATCTGATCGGACGCGACACGCTTCGCTATCTGATCGGCCGGCTGGCGGCGCTGCCGCTCACGGCGCGGCGGGAGACGCCGGGTCTCGATCCTGCCCGCGCCGACCTGATCATCCACGGTATCGCGATGCTCGACGCGCTTCTCGCCTGCGCCGGCGTCGCGCAGGCCCGCGTCTGCCGGGCCGCGCTGCGCGAGGGCCTCATCCTCGAGCAGAGTCGAGCGTGGCGAACGCGAGCTCCACGGCGTGCGCGGCATCGCGCGCGCGCGGCACGGTCGGGGAGACGCCTTCCATCTCGAACCGCCACGATCCGAGCAGCACGACCGGCTTACGCGCCTTGAGCGCGAGCGCGATCTCGGACAGCGTGCCGAAGCCCCCGCCGACTGCGATCAGCGCGTCGCTCGCGCAGACGTTCACCCAGTTGCGCGCCTCGCCGAGGCCGGTGTACAGCGCCAGCTCCACGTGCGGGTTGGGCGGCGACTCGGCGGCGCTGGCGCCGGGCAGGATGCCGATGGTCAGCCCGCCCGCCTCGCGCGCGCCGCGGCTGGCCGCCTCCATCACGCCGGTCCGACCGCCCGTGAGCAGCACCGCGCCACGCGCGGCCACTTCCTTTCCCACCGCGCGCGCGAGCTCGGCGGTCTGATCGTCGCAGGCCGCCGGTCCCATCACGCCGATTATCGTTCGCTGGATCGTTCGTTGCGTCCGCTCTGCGGGCGGCATCGTGGCGGAAGATTACCGCCAAAGCGGCCGTCAGCCGATCGAGAACGCCCAGGTCAGCCCGGCCCGCACCTCGGTGGCGCGGGTGGCCGTGCCGGCGCCGCGGAGCCAGGACAGGCGCGCCGCGGGCCGCGTGATAGCGTCGTCCGGATGCGGGCGACGATCTTGCTGGCGACCGGCGTGATCTTGATTTCGTCACTGGCGCGCGGCGCGCCCGCGTCGGTGGCGCTGCCTGACGGCGCGCGCGGCATCGGCTTCGACGATCTCCGATACGATGCCGGCCTCGGGATGGTGCTGGCGCCCGCGGGCGGCACGGGCAACCTGGATCTCGTCGACCCGAAGACGGGCGCGGTCACCGCCATCGGCGGCTTCTCCCGCACGGCGGGCGGCGGCGACGGGCATGGCCACGGCGTCACGTCCGTCGACGGCGGCGAGGGTTGGTTGTTCGCGACGGATCGCACGGCACGGGCGGTCGTCGTGATCGACCCGCGGACCAGGACGATCGTTGGGCGCGCCCATCTCGCGGGCGGCCCCGATTACGTTCGCTACGTCGCCCCGACGCGGGAGCTCTGGGTGACCGAGCCAGGCGACGCGCGCATCGAGGTGTTCGCGCTGTCGTCGGCCAAGCCGCCGGTGCCGACCCACGCGGCGTTCATCCCGGTCCGCGGCGGTCCGGAATCGCTCGTGATCGACGGAAGGCGCGGGCGCGTCTACACGCACCGGTGGAAGCGCGACGCGCTGGCGATCGATCTGCGGACGCGCGGGATCGTCGCGACCTGGCCCGCCGGCTGCGGCGCGCCGCGCGGCATCGCGCTCGACGAGGCGCGCGGTCTCTTGCTGATCGGGTGCGAGGGCGGTGAGGCGACCGCTCTCGACGTCGAGCACGGCGGCAAGCTGCTGTCGACGGTGAAGAGCGGCCGCGGCGTCGATATCATCGCCTACGACGCCGGCCGGCGGCGGCTCTATCTGCCGGGCGACGAGAGCGCGACCCTGGCGATCATCGCCGTCTCGACGAGCGGCGCGCTGACCGTCCTCGGCACACAACCGACCGTCACCGGCGCCCACTGCGCGACGACCGATGGTGCCGGCAACATCTATGTCTGCGATCCCGCGCGCGGCCGCCTGCTGGTCATCCGCGATCCGTATCCGCCCGGACCCTAGACGCCTGGCTCACGGCTGCCCCGCGTCCGGCGACGGACACTGCGTGCAGACCCCCGTGCAGACGAGGGGCAGCCCGCACGTGGTGGCATCGCAGCCGTCCCCGACCTTGCCCGGCGCGACGCAGATGAAATTCTGGCAGACCGATCCGTCGATACAGACCGACGGAATGCTGACCCCTCCGCACGTCTGGCCGCGCAGCCCGGTGTGAATGCAGGTCGGTGACGCGCTCGAATAGTCGCAGGTCGTGAAGCCCCCGCAGCCGGTCTGCGCGTCGGCGCACGGCGCCCCGAGACCGAGGCGCTGCGTGCACGTCCCCTGGTAGCAGAACTGGCTCGACCGGCATTCGTAGTCGTGACTGCACGGGCCGGTCGAGTACGGAGCGCACATTCCCGGCGTGCCGGCGTTGCCCGCGCCGGGGGGCATGCAGAAGAGGCCGGGCGCGCAGGGCAGCGCGGACGCTCCGCCGCACGGACCACCCTCCGGCGCGGGCGCGACACAGACACCCGAACTGCATGCCAGCGGTGGCTGGCAGCCCTGGGTCAGGCACGATTCGCCCAGCGTGGCGCCCTGGGACGCGCAGGTCGGATTGCAGACGTTGAGGAAGCAGCCCGACTGCGGTCCGCACACCGCGTAGTCGCTGCAGGGCATGCCGTCCGCCACGCGCCCGACGAAGACGCGTCCCCACTCACAGGTGGAGGCCTGTTCGCACGGCGCCGCCTGGATCTCCTGCACGCACCCCGACAGCGCCGTGGCGTCGAACGTCACCGTGCCGTCGGTGACGTGCTTCGCGTACGTCGCGCAGGGAAGAGTCTGGTCCCAGTACGCCTGCCAGTCCGCCGCCGAACCTCCGTAACAGGCCGCCTGCGCCTGGCCGGCCGCCTGATGCAGCTGCCGGCAGGCGTCGAGGACGGCCTGGGTCGGTACGGACGACGAGGACTTCGAGCCACAGCCCGCGGCGAGCAGCGCCATCGCTCCGACCTGCGCAAACGCCCGCCCGTACGGCATGCGGGCATTGTCGCACGGCCCCTCGGGTCAGGGCCGTTCGAGATCGTCGAAGTCGACCTCCGTGACGCGCCACCGGTTGTTCTCGTGAACGACGTTGAGGTACGGGGCGGTCTCCCCGGCGTCGACGACCTCCATCCAGACGTCGGCTTCGTCGCAGGAGGGCTGCGCATTGCCGGCAGGTTGGGACGGACAGATGAGCGACAAGGCGACACCGTTGCGTGGGCAGTGGCTCAGGAGCCCGACGATGCGTGGACAGATGAACGAGCTCGTCTCGTCGTGGTGCTTTCGGCAATACGCGAGCGCCGAGCGCCGGATGGCGAGGTAGCGCGTGTCGCCGCAGCGGAGGTCGATGCTGGGCCGCTCGTAGTGGACCGGCGGTTCGACCGGCCGTTCCTCCTTCGCGGGTCCGGCGGGCGGGCGCGGCGCTTTGGCCGCGATGGCGACGGGCGGTGGCTCGGGAGGTGGAGGCGGGGGAGCGGGCAGCGGGGATGCGCCGAAGCGACAGTGGACGTAGGCGGCGATTCTCATGCCGAGCGCCGCCGACGCCCAGGTCGCCGCACACCCGACGACCGCGGCCGCCACCCAGCCGAAGACTCTGATCGTTCGCGGGATCGACATCGCTTTCCCTCCTCGGCGCGGCGGGAGCGCCGTCGTGCCGCGGGCCTTGGCGTGCACGCCGCGCGCCAGCGTCCGCCGGCGGCAAACCCCGCGAAACCAATCGATCGAGGGTCCGCCGCGACGGACGCCGGCGATGCGATCTACAGCTTGGGACCCGCGATCGGCAGAGCCCGGGCGGCAGCTCGCGAAGGCGATTCGCGAGCGCCAACGCCGCGCGGCGCCGGGCCTCCCCAGTCGCCGGCTAGGCCGGGCCGTGATATCAAGCAATGGTTGGAAGGCAATTTGCGCTCGGGGACAGGGACGACCACGATCACGCAGGCGGTCTCGGGTCCACCCACTCGGGCCAGCCGTGATCTGTCGATCGTCTGGCGGTTTCCCCACGGCGGCGTGCCGGCCGTCGCGCTGCGATCAGTAGGCGATGGCGAAGTCGTCCTGGGAAGAGACGCCGGCTGCTCCGTTCAACTCGGGGGGCACGATGTGTCGCGGCGCCACGCTGTTTTGCGCCAGAGCGCGGAAGCCGGCATCACGATTGCCGATCTCGACAGCCGCAACGGCGTTCGCGTCAATGGTCGCCCCGTGACGGTCGCCCGTCTGGCTGCGCAGGACACCATTCGCCTGGGCGGATGGATCGGCGTTGTGACCGAGACGCCCGGCGACGTCGCCGAGATCGCGCCCGGATTCTGGGGCGGCGAGGCGCTGACGTCGGCGCTGGCACCGCTGCGGCAGATCGCCGGCACTGACCTGCCGGTCGTTCTGCAGGGCGAAACGGGGACGGGCAAGGAGCGGGTCGCCGACGCGCTCCATCGCTGGAGCGGGCGGCAGGGGCCGTTCGTGGCGGTCAATTGCGCCGCCTTGCCCGAGACGCTGGCCGAGGCGGAGCTTTTCGGATATCGGCGCGGCGCCTTCACCGGCGCGGATCGGGCCAGCCCCGGGTTCTTTCGCAGCGCCGACGGCGGGACGCTGCTGCTGGACGAGGTCTCGGACCTGCCGCTGGCGCTGCAGGCGAAGTTGCTGCGGGTGCTGGAAGAACGAAAGGTCCAGCCGCTTGGCGAGGCGCGTGCATTGTCGATCGACGTTAGGATCGTGGTCGCGGGCCAGCAATCGCTGATGGAGGCGGTGCGCGCGGGAAGGTTTCGCGCCGATCTGCTGGCGCGCCTCGACGGGTTGACGGTGCAGCTGCCGCCGCTGCGGCAGCGCCGCGAAGATGTCCTTCCCCTGTTTTCGCGCCTGCTGGATGCCGCCGGGGCCGGCCAGGCCCCGACGTTCGACAGCGATCTCGCCGAACGACTCTGTGTCTACGACTGGCCGTTCAACGTGCGGGAGCTGGTGTTGCTGACGAAACGACTCGTCGCCGTTCATGGCGCGGGGGCGACGCTGCGGGTGGAACACCTGCCCGAACGGATGACCGCGGCCCCGCCTGACGATGCGGCGCGGGGCAGCCCGCCGGCGGCGAGCACCGGCGCCGCGCCGCGCGTGACCGACGCACAGGCGCCCGCCGAGCCGGTTCAGCTCCCCGCGCTGATCGCCGCCCTGCGCACCGTCGAGGGCAACGTCGCGCGGGCGGCCGCGATGCTCGGCATCAGCCGCCAGCGCGCCTACCGGCTGATGGAGGGCCAGGTCGATCTGGAGACGATCCGCGGAGACAAAGAAAGGCCCCGATGAAGGCCGGCGCCGAAGCGAACCGCATCGGCGAGATCGTCGGGGGGAAGTACCGCGTGGTTCGCCTGCTGGCGAGCGGAGGGATGGGGGTCGTCTACGAGGCGCAGCACGCGGTCGTGCGGCGGCGCTTCGCGATCAAGTTCCTGCGCCGCGACCTGGCCGAACGCCGCGACATCCTCAGCCGGTTCCAGCGCGAGGCCGAGGCGGCGGGCGCGCTCGAGAACGACAACGTGACGGCGGCCGTCGACTTCGGCATCTCCGACGACGGAACGCCTTTCATCGTGATGGAGTACCTGGTGGGCGAGAGCCTGGCCGCGCTCATCGAGCGCGAAGGTCGCCTGCCCGTCCACCGCGCCGCCGATCTGGTCGCGCAGGCCTGCCGCGGCGTCGAGGCGGCGCACGCCGCCGGGATCGTCCACCGCGATCTGAAGCCGCAGAACCTGTTCGTGGCGCGCCGGGACGACGGGACGGATCTGGTCAAGGTGCTCGACTTCGGCGTCGCGAAGCTGCAGGCGCTCGACGAGGCGACGGCAGCGACGGGCACCGGGACGATCCTCGGGACGGCGGCCTACATGGCGCCCGAGCAGGCGCGCGGCGAGAAGGCCGTCGACAAGCGGGCGGACGTCTACGCGCTGGGCGCGATCCTTTACGAGGTGCTCTCGCAGCGAAAGCCGCACCCGGGCGATTCGCCGAACGCGATCCTCCATCACATCGCGACCCATCCCGCCGTGCCGCTGGAATCGGTGCATGCGGATCTGCCCGCCGCCCTGGTCGCGATCGTCGGACGCGCGCTGGCGTCGGATCCGGCGGCTCGCCCCGCGTCCGCGGGCGGGCTGGCCCAGGAGCTGGCGGCGTTCGCGCGCCGCGAAGTGTGGCCGCCGCCGCCCGAGACGTCGGCGCCGACGACCGCGGCGCTCGCCTCGACCTCTCTTGCCGCGGCCGAGAATGAAAAACCGGCGTCGGCGGGCGGGGCGAGCACGGGCAGCACCTTCCGCGATCGGCTGGTCGCCTCCGCGCCGCCGCCATCGCGACGGGTTCCAGTCGGCGCGCGCGTCGCGCTCGGTGCGGCGGCGGTCGTCGCGGTGGCCGTCGCGGTCGGGCTGAAGGCGAGGTCGACTCCCCCGGCACCGGACGCCCGCCCGGCCGCCCCGCTGCCGGAGGCGAGCCGAATCGTCGCCCCAGTCCCCGAACCGGCCGCCGTCCCGCAAAAGGCGGCCGAGAAACCGGCGCCGCCCGCGCCGCCGCCGACCCCGGTGGTCGCGGGATCGGGCCCGCCGAGCGGCCATGGACGTCCGGCCGGACGTCCGGGCGGACGGCCCGCTCACCGCGCGGAGTTCGCCGGACAGCCAGCCAAAGGCGGTGCCGAGACGCCCGCGCCGCCACCGCCCGCGAAGTCTCCGGCGAATTTGCCGCCGACGTTCGATCCCGCCAACCCGTACCGGTGATGGCATCAGGCATGCTTTCACCGGGTTCAATGGTGCGAGCTGTCTGCTGCTGCGCGCTGCTGCTGGTGGCGTCACCGCTGCTGCCGCGCACAGCGTGGGCCGACGACGATCCGCGGGCGCAGGCGGCGGTCCACTACACCCGCGGGATCGAGCTGGCCGAGCAGGGTCTCTACGCCGCGGCGCTGGAACAATTTCGCGCGGCGTACGAAAAGAGCCCCCACTTCGCGGTCCTCTACAACATCGGTCAGGCGCAGATGGCGCTCGGGCGGCCGATCGAGGCGATCGAAGCGCTGTCCCGGTACCTGCGCGACGGCGCCGAGCAGGTCCCGCTCAGCCGGCGTGAGCAGGTGCAGGCGCAGGTGTCGTTGCTCGAGTCGCGACTCGCCGAGCTGTCCGTCACCACCGATCGGCCGGGCGCGCAGGTGACCGTCGACGGGCGCGAGGTCGGCAAGACCCCGCTCTTTCAGCCGATCCGGATGGCCTCCGGCGCGCACACGGTGTCGGTTGCGATGGAGGGCGTCACGCCGATCGTCCAGAAGGTCGAGCTGCGCGAGGGTGAGCGCCAGGCGCTCGCCTTCGTCATCCCCGTCGGGGTCGCGCCGAAGCCGGCGCCCGCCACGCTGCCGGCGGCCAGCCTGATCGAGGCGCCGCCCCCGCCGGCGCCGCCGCGCGATCTGCGCAAGTGGGCCTACGCCAGCGGCGTCGTGGGCGTCGTGACCGGAGCGGCCGCGCTCGGCATCTACATCTGGAATCGGAATCAATACGACCAGTGGCAAGCGACCAACAGGTCGCTGGGGATGCTGACGCCCGGCACCGCCGCCTACCACAACGCCGCCGCGGCGAACAACGCGCGCGCCGATTCCCTCACCAGCGCGAACCGGACGATCATCGGTCTTTCGCTGGCCAGCGGCGTGCTGATCGCGGGCGGCGCCGCGCTCTACTTCGTGGATCGGTCGCACCGCCGCGAGCAGACCGCGCTCGCGTTCGACGTCGCCGTCGGCAGCGACTGGTCCCCGCGCGTCGTCTGGAGCGCGACATGGTGACGCGCATGAAGACCGCGGCCCTCGTGCTGCTGTCGCTGGCCGCACCGGCGTGTTACTCGGTCGATACTATCGATCCCGGTCCGGTCGTCATCGACGACTTCGACGACGGCGACTTCGTCCCGACGATGTCCGAGCTCGACTACTGGCAGTGTTACTCGTTCAATCCCAGCACGAACCTGAACTTCAGTTGCGATAAAGCTCCGGGATACCAGAGCAAGTTCAGCCTGTACGTCGAATTCACGCTCGACGATCCACCCGATGGAGTCCAGCAATACCCCGGCGCCGGGCTCGGGGCGTGGGCCAATGGCAGCACTGTGGATTTCACGCGCTACCACGAGCTCGACATCAGCTTGAAGCTTCAGAACGGCAGCCCGCCGCTGCCGAGCGAGGCGCTGGTCTACATCGAGCTCGACTGCAAGAACGCCCCGGGCGAGGACGGCAAGCCTTCGAATTTCTACGTCACGCTGAGT
Organism: Polyangia bacterium; assembly: GCA_035315605.1. Classification (GTDB taxonomy): domain Bacteria; phylum Myxococcota_A; class Polyangia; order Fen-1088; family Fen-1088; genus JADGRB01. The sequence continues at coordinate 5,726 of DATFXS010000189.1, read as the reverse complement.
GTCAAGCCGACCATGGACTGGTCGACGTTTCCGCTCGCGCTCTCGAACTGGGCGTCGCCGCCCTGGGAGTCCGCGCACGTCAAGGGCGGCATCCCCGCCTGCATGCGCGCCATCGACGGCATCTCCATCTCGCTGAGCGGTCAGCTGCAGGACGGGGAGAGCGCGCAAGGCAAGCTGTTCATCGACGGGCTCAAACTAAAATGACGCGCGGGCGGGCCGGATCGGCGATGGCTCTCATGATGGTCTCGGCCACGGGCATCGGCTGCTTCGACGTCCGCTCGATCGATGCAGGACCGCCCGTGCTGGATGACTTCGAAGACGGCAACCTGACGCCCAGCCTCTCCCCGTTCAACAACTGGTCCTGTCAGCAGTTCTCACCTGAGGTCGATCTGGATTGCGCCATCACGCCCGGATTCGACAGCGCGTTCAGCCTTTCCGCCAGCTTCACGATCATCGATCCGCCGGACGCCATTCAGCAGCACGGCGGCATCATGATGATGACGTTCGCGGACAGTCCGATCGACTTGACGGGCTTTTCGGCCATCACGTTCGCCGTCCGCTTGACCAGCGCGACGACCCCGTTTCCCTCCAACGCGCTCATGCACCTGGATCTCCAGTGCTCGACGGCGATCAGCGATACGGGCGCCCAGCTGACCGATTTCAGCGTCGTGCAGGGCCTCCCTTTCTCGGCGGATTGGTCGACGGTCAGCCTCGCCATCTCGAACTTCGGTCCGGCCCCGTGGCGGACCGACCACATCCAGGGTGGGGCGCCCGCTTGCTTGCGTGCCGTCGACGGATTCCTGTTCGTCTTCGACGCCGCCATTCCCGACGGCCAGATGGGCGGGGGCGTCTTCTCCATCGACAACGTGAGGCTGCAATGATCCGGCCGGCTGCCGTTCGATGGTCCTGGTGCCTCGCGGCGCTCTTCGCGGGCGGGGTGTTCCAGGTTGGCTGCGGCGGCGCTCGGACGTCCACGTACACCAAGATCGACGACATGGAAGGGCCGGGCCCCTTCATCGAGTGGACAGCCGGGCCCGGAACGACACAGGGGTTCTGGTACACGGCGACGGATTGCTCGGAGGACCATCGAATCTCCCCGCCGCCCGACTGGGTCGATGCCAGCGGATGGTCCTACGCCGCGCTTCCCGCACCCCAGGAGACGATGCCGGGGACGATGAGCACGCACGCGGTTCGCTTCCGGACCACGTCGCCGCTCGTCGGTATCTGGGGAGCGAACGTCGGTTTCGACTTCGCGAACCCTGCAAGCGATGGCGGCGTCGTCGTCGGACCTTCCGATGCGGGTGCTTCAATCAATGATGCAGGTGCGTGCGCGCCCCCGCCCCTCACCGATTACCCGATCCCGACCGCCGATCTGACCGCGTACGCGGGCGTCACGTTCTGGGCCCGGGCCGAGTCGCCGGGGGGCAGCGTCATGCGCGTCCACGTCCTCGATGTCAACACGGATCCGCGCGGCGGCATCTGCAATGGCCAGGACACAAACGCTCCCGACTACTGTTTCAACGGCTTCGGTGTCGACCTGCAGCTCACGGAGACGTTCCGCCAGTACACGCTGGACTTTTCCCAGTTCACCCAGCGCGGAGGCTGGGGTTATCACCCGCCCGCCGGCAACGACTGGAGCCGCGTCTATTTGATGGTCTTCGAGATGGACCTGCCGAGCTGCGCGGCGTCGGCGACGACGATGTGCGCGGGGGGCGCGCCGTCGCTGTCGTTCGACTACTGGATCGACGACGTCTACTTCGTGAACAAGTAGCTGGCGCGGCGCTTGCTCCACGTCCTTCCGGTTCGCAATGACGCGGACGAAAGGAAAGGACACGATGAAGACCATCGCTCTCGCATTCGCACTGCTCGCCGCCGCCGGTTGTTCGACGCTGCCGCGCCCGACCGCGGGTCTCGTTGCTCGGAGCTCGTCGGAGCTTCACGGGAGCGCCCCCGTTCGAGCGGGCCGGGCGAAGGCACTGGTGAGCGGCCCGGCGCTGATCCGGCACCTCGAGATCGAAGGTGACGGGGCGGTGGCGCTGTACCTGGCCGACGATCCCGGGATCGGCGATCGCGGCTGCCCGAGCGCGGGCGCCGAGGGGGCGTCGCCGTTCGCGCTGCTCGGCCGGGAGAGCCGGCTGACGAACGTGACGGTGCCCGGCGGGAAGCGGGTCTGCGCCGCGACCGAGGCCTCGTCGCTGCGAGTGGCCTGGCACGCGCAGACCGGTGACCTGCCGCAGCGCTCGCTCGACGTCGCGCTGCTCTCGCGCTGACCCGTCGCGGACGTCCGCCGGACGTCCGCGCGCTGAATTTCGGCCCGTACCGGCGGGTTTTCGGCCGCCCACTCCCCGGTACGGCGCTTGCTGAACTGGTCGCCGATGTCATTGATGGCAGCGGCGACGCAAAGCTCATCGGAGATCCCCCAGAAGGAAGGCGATCGGCGCCTGGTCATCGCGCTGCTAGCCGGCACGCCGGACGCGCCCGGGCAGGCCTGGAAGACGTTCGCGCCGATGGTGCTGCGCATCCTGCAGCGGACCCTGGGGCCGGGACCCGACCAGCAGGATCTCTCGCAGGAGGTCTTCTTCCGCCTGTTTGCGCGGATGCGCGAGCTCCGCGACCACGGCGCGCTGCGCACGTTCCTCGTGAACATCACCCTCGGTGTCGCGCAGAACGAACGGCGCCGCCGGCGCAACCGGAGGTTGCTGGGCCTGACCCACTCGGGAGATCTGCCGGAGCATCCGGTCGCCGGCGCGGACTTCGAGGCGCGCCAAACGATCTCCCGCTGCCATCGGATCCTCGATTGCCTGGGAGCCGACGATCGCGTGCTGTTCGTGCGGCGTCACGTCGAGAAGATGGAGATCGCCGAGATCGTCGCGGTCACCGGCTGGTCGCGATCGACCACCAAGCGCCGGCTCGCGCGCGTCACGGCGCGCGTCGTGCGCCTGATGGAGCACGACCCCGTGCTGGCCGAGTACGCCCCGCGTTTCGGCTACCGGGCCGGCGCGCTGTCATAGTGAACTTTCGCCCAGACGTAGGAACTGTTCTCCCAGCGCGCGACCGCGTCGACGCCGACGCCGGTCCCCTCCCGGACGACGTCGATGACGTCGTAGAAAAGGCCGAGCTGGTTGGGCATGCCGCCGCGCACGTTCGAGCGGCCCAGGGCCGTCAGCACGGTCTGGCCGGGCTTGATGTCCTCGGGCCGCCGCTGCCCCACGTTGAAGTAGCTCTTGGTCCACGCGCCCGCCGCCGCGTCGTGCGTGCCGAGGAACACCCAGCCGCGGCGGCGCGCCCTGGGAGCGTCGCGCGTCGCCGGCGGTTGCGGCTCGTGCTCCGCAGGCTGCGGATCGGCCGCGGCGCCGACCTTCACGCGCCCCGGCTGTTGATACTCGTCGATCCCCTGGGCATGCATCGGCGTCGTCGTCTGGTGCCCACCCGCCGCCCAGACCGCGATCGCCAGGCCGCTCGCCAGCAGCGCGCCGCCGCCGACGCTGACGGCGAGGAGGCGTCGCGGGCGCAGCGCCGCGATCAACGCCCGCTTCGCCTCTTCGGCGGAGGCGAAGCGTGCCTCCGGATCGGGCGCGAGCAGCCGTTCGATCACGCGATCGAAGGCGCGCGAGAACCCGCGCGCCACGCGCGATGCGGGCGGGAACGCGCCCAGCGGTACGCGCCCCGTGACCGCCTCGTAGAGCATCACGCCGACCGAAAACAGATCGGCGCGCGCGTCGACGTCGCCGCCGGCGCGCTGCTCGGGCGCCATGTAAGCCAGGGTTCCGAGCACGGCGGCGGTCTCGGTGAGGCGCGTGAGCGCCGCCTCTCCGACGGGCCGCGCGATCCCGAAGTCGGCGAGGTGCGGCGCGCCGCGCGTATCGAGCAGGACATTCGCCGGCTTGAGATCGCGGTGCACCAGGTTGGCCCGATGCGCGTGGGCGAGCGCATCGAGCAGCGGAGGAAACAGCGCGGCGACCTCCGCCGCCCCGAGCGGCCCGCGCTTGATGCGCGCGCCCAGGTCGCTGCCCGTCAGCAGCTCCATCGCGAACCAGGGCAGTCCGTCGCACTGGCCGTCGGCGAGCACGCGCACGATTCCGGGATGAGCGAGGTCGCGCATCACCTTCACCTCGCGCGCGAACCGCCCGCGCAGGTCGGCGTCGGCGCCCAGCGGGGCGGAAAGGAACTTCAGCGCCACCGCCTTGCCGCCCGCTTCCGGCACCGCGCGGTAGACCGTGCCCATCCCTCCGGCGCCCAGCCGCGATTCGACTTGAAAGCCGCCGATCGTCTGGCCCGTGCGGTCGATCTCCGGCGCGAAGCGCGGCGGTCCCGCCACCGTGCCGATCGCGGTCACGTCCACCTGCAGCGCGCACCGCGGGCACGCCACGATGACCGACATCGCGCTGGGTGCGGGCAGCGACGCCTGGCAAGCCGGACAGAGAAGGTGCACCGTGCCTACGCGCCCTGCTGGGCCGTTGCCACCGCGGTCGCGATCACGTACCGGGTTTCGATGAACTTGACGAAGCTCGGCTTGAACTTGCTGCGGTTCTCGGGCAGGTCGAACCAGGCCCGGTGCAGGGCATTTTCGGCGGCGATGATCGGGTACCAGGTGTCGCGCAGGCGCTGCTTGAACCGGCCCTGGCAGCGGTCATAGATCGTCTCGACGAAGTTCCAGACCATGAACGCGTAGGCCCCGTACTCGCGCGCCTTGGCCGGATCGGGCGAAGCCGCGAACGTGACCAGCTCCGGCCGCTCGAGGCCGATCTTCAACAGCTCGAAGTACTCGCGATCGAGCTCGGAGTAGTAGGCGTCGCGCAGGGTCGTGCGGAAGCTCCACACTGAATAGAACAAGGTCGCCACGATGCCGATCGACCCGAACGCCTCGGCGATCACGCCGGCGTGGGCCCACGCTTCACTTTCCATGGCTGGCATTTCGCTTTCTACCTCTCTTCTTTCGGTTTCACTCGAGCGGCACGGGATCGGGCAGACCAGCCAGCATCTGCGCGATGCGCGGATCGTTCGGCGCGCAGCGGTAGACCTCACGATAGATGGTTTCGAGCCACCGCGTCAGCTCGGCGCGGGCGATGCCGCCTGCCGCGTCGGACGTGTGGACGAAAAGATCCATCTCGGGCGCGGGGCCCTCTCCGGCGAGCGGCATGAGGTAGCGGAGCCCGGCGATCCGGAGGCAGCCGAGCCGCCGGTAGAACCGTTCGCGTCGCGTCCGGATCGCGCGGTCGTTCGAAGCTTCACGGTCCGAGTCGATCTCCAGCACCACCGGGAGCGCGCGCCCCGCGGGCGTGACGGCGCGCTCCACCGTCCGCCGGAACAGCTCGGCCCCGAGGCCGCGGTTGCGCTCGCCCGGCGCGACCGCCATGTACTCGAGCAGCGCGAAACCTTCGGCGGCCGGCATGAACAGGATGCTGAAGCCGCGCACGACGCCGTCGGCCTTCGAGACGAAGAATCGGTAGGTGGGCGCCCCGATCATGGCCGCGATCCAGCCCTCACCTTTCTGCTCGCGGGCGGCGATCGAGGCGGCGTAGATCGCGTAGAGTTGCTTGAAGCTCTCTCCCGCGGAGGATTCGAGTTGCTCCACCGTCATCGACTTGGGCTCGGCCACGGCGCGATCTCCGATCGCGAGGATACGCCATGAGCGCCTCCCCGGACGTCATCATCCTCGGCGGCGGCGTGGCGGGGCTGGCCGCGGCGCGGGATCTGACGGCGGGCGGCGCGCGGGTGCTGCTGCT
>DATFXS010000188.1:0-6814 GCA_035315605.1 Polyangia bacterium | reverse complement strand
GATCCCAAGGGACGCGCGGTGATGTCGATGTGGCTGCGGCGCGCGGGACGTTACCGCGACCTGTTCGACAAGGTGCTGGCGCGGCACGGACTGCCGCACGACCTCTTCTACCTGGCGATGATCGAGAGCGGCTTCGAGAGCGGAGCGCGCTCGCGCGTGGGCGCGGGCGGGGTCTGGCAGTTCATGCCGTCGGCGGCGCGCGCCTACGGCCTGGAGGTCAGCTACTGGGTCGACGGGCGGCGCGACCCCGAGCGCGCGGCGGACGCGGCGGCGCGCTACCTCAAGGATCTCTACGTCCGCTTCGGATCCTGGTACCTGGTGTTCGCGGCGTACAACGCGGGTTACGGCGCCGTGCTGCGTTCGATCACCAGCTACAACACCAACGACTACTGGGAGCTGTGCAAGCACGAGTCGGGACTGCCCTGGGAGTCGAGCCTGTACGTCCCGAAGATCCTGGCCGCCGCGATCGTGGGCCGCAACCAGGCCGCGTTCGGCTTCGGCGACGTCACGCCCGATCCGCCCTTCGCGTACGACGAGGTGGACGTCCCCGCCGGCACGACGCTGGCGACCGTGGCGCACGCGGCCGGCGCCCGGCCCGACGTGATCGAGGCGCTGAACCCGCAGCTGCTGCGCGCGCGCACGCCGCCTGACCGCGGAACCTCGCGCGTGCGGGTGCCGACGGGCAGCGCGACCGCTTACGCCGCCAACATCGAGCACGCGCGGACGGCGGAAAAGTTCGACACCGTGCTCTTGCGATTTGGCGAAACGCTGGACGACGTCGCCCGCGCGCGCGGCATCGCCATGCGCGAGCTGCGTCGCGTGAACGGCGTCAAGGACGCGGCCGAGCTGCGCGCGGGAACGGCGATCGTCGTGCCGCGCAAGGCGACGGCCGTGGCCGCCAAGGAAAAGGACAAGGGAAAGGACGCGACCGACGACGACGCGCCGGCGAAGGCGGCGGATGACGACACCGTCCTGGTCGCGGTGCCCGACCGATCCTTCAGCTACGAGGGCCGCGAGCGCGTGTTCTACCGGACGCGCGACGGCGATGGGCTGGACGAGATCGCCGATGCGTTCGGCGTCCGGAGCGACGAGCTGGTCGAGTGGAACAACGTCGACCCGTCGGCGAAGCTGCACCCGCGCATGGTGCTGCAGATCTTCGTGCGCAAGGACTTCGACCCCGCCGGCGTCATGGTGCTGGACCCGGCGAAGGTGCGGGTCGTGACGCTGGGCTCGGAGGAGTTCCTGGAGCTCGAAACGGCGCGCCGCGGGAAGAAGCGCCTCTATTACACCGCCAAGGGGGGCGACACGCTGGCCAAGCTGGGGCGGCGTTACGGCCTGACGCCGGGCGATCTGGCCCGCATCAACCGGTTCTCCTACAACACCGAGCTGCACGAGGGCGATCGCGTGGTCGTCTATTCGCCGACGGGCGACGCGCCCCACGAGCACACGATGGGGATGACGCCGGGCAAGAAACGCCCCGAGCGCGGCGCCCCGACGGCGCGCCCGATCGACGCCGGCGCCAACGCTAAGAAGAAGCCCGCCACCACCGTCGCCAAGATCGACGCGAAGCCGGCGGCCAAGCCGGCGCCGAAAAAAGCCCCCGACAAGGTCGCCGACAAGGCCGGCGGCAAGAAGAAGTAGCGTCCGGGCCGCGGCGGCGTTGTGAGCTAGAGTCGCCGATCATGGCGCGCGCGCGCATCCCGCCCGAGGCCGCCGGGCAACGCATCGACCACGCCGTCGCGGCGGCGGTCCCGGGGCTGAGCGTCGCCCGCGCGCGACGGCTGCTGCAATCCGGCGCGGTGCGCATCGACGGACGCCGGGCCCGCAAGGGCGCCAAGATCGGCGCGCGCGAGGCGGGGGCGACGATCGAGATCGACGACGGCGCGCTGGGCGCGGCCGGCGACGGCGCGCGCGAGGCCGTCCAGCCAGACGCCGGGATGCCGCTGGTCGTGTTGCACGAGGACGATACGCTGGTCGCGATCGCAAAACCTGCGGGCGTCCCATCGCACCCGATCAAGCCGGGCCAGGGCGCGACCGCCGCCAACGCGCTGGTCGCGCGATTCCCCGAATGCGCCGGCGCCGCGCCCGATCCGCGCGAGGCCGGTCTGGTCCATCGCCTGGACACGGGGACCAGCGGCGTCTTGATCGCCGCCCGCAGCGCGCACATCTGGCCCGCGCTGCGCGCCGCACTGACCGCCGACGACTGCGAGAAGACCTACCTCGCCGAGGTGATCGGCGCCCCCGCCGATTCCGGCGTCGAGACGGCGCCGATCGGGCGCGTCGGCCGGCGCAGCGGCCGGGTCCGCGTCGGCGGTGGCCGCCAGCCGCTGGCCGCCGAGACCGCCTGGCAGGTCCTCGAGCGTCGCGCCGCGACGGCTCTCGTCCGCGTGCAGCTCTCTGCTGGCCGCCACCATCAGGTTCGTGCCCATCTGGCGGCGGCGGGGCACCCCATCGCCGGCGACACCCAGTACGGCCCCTCGGACGCTGAGGCCGACGCCGACGTGGCGGCCTTCCACCTCCACGCCGCCTCCATCCGTTTCCGCCATCCGATTTCCGGTGAGACGATTTTGATTGAAGCGCCGCCGCCGGATTGGGCAAAGATCCGCGCGTGACCAGCGCGATCGTCCTGCAGCACACGCCGACCGAGGGACCGGAACGGATCGCGACGCTGCTCGCCGCGCGCAGCGTCCGCTGCGAGACCTTGCCGCTCTACGACGGCGCGCCCGTGCCCGACGTCGTCGGGCGCGATCAGCTGCTCGTGGTGATGGGCGGTCCGATGGGCGTCGGCGACGTCGACGATCCGAAGTATCCGTACCTGGCGGCGGAGATCGCCCTGCTCCGCAAGCTCGTGGCGCGCGGCGCGCCCGTGCTGGGCATCTGCCTCGGCTCGCAGCTGCTCGCCGCGGCGACGGGCGCGCGCGTCTACCCGAACACGCGTCCGGGGACCGACGGCAAGCCGGTCGCTGTGCGGGAGGTCGGCTGGGGCCCGATCGATCTGCACAACGTCAGCGAGCCGGCGCTGGCCGGGCTGCCGGCGCAGCCGCAGGTGCTGCACTGGCACGGCGACACCTACGATCTGCCTGCGGGCGCGGTCCACCTCGCGTCGACGCCGGCCTGCCGCAACCAGGCCTTCCGGATCGGACGCGCGGTCGGGCTGCAGTTCCACCCCGAGCTGGAACGCGAGACGATCGAGCTGTGGGTCCGCGAGGACGCCGACTACGTGCGCGGCGCGCTCGGCCCCGACGGCGGCGCGCGCATCCTCGCCGACACCGATCGCCACTACGCGGCGGCGCGCCCGATCTGGGAGCGGCTGCTCGGCAACATCATCGCGGTCATGCAATAGTAGGCGCACCGTGGCGGCCCCGAGCACATTCAAGATCGGCCTCGTGCAGATGCGTTGCTCGACCGATCCCGACGACAACCTTCGCCGCGCCCGCGCGCGCATCGCCGAGGCGTCCGACCGCGGCGCGGCGATCGTCTGCCTGCCCGAGCTGTTCCGCAGCCAGTACTTCTGCCAGAGCGAGGACCACGCCAACTTCGATCTGGCCGAACCGATCCCGGGACCGACGACCGAAGCGCTGGCCGAGACCGCGCGCGCGAAGAAGGTCGTCGTCGTCGCGTCGCTGTTCGAGCGGCGCGCTGCCGGCGTCTACCACAACACCGCGATCATCATCGACGCGGACGGCAAGATGCTGGGCAGCTACCGGAAGATGCACATCCCGGACGATCCGCTCTACTACGAGAAGTTCTATTTCACGCCCGGCGATCTCGGCTTCCGCGCCTTCGACACCGCCTGCGGTCGCATCGGCACGCTGGTCTGCTGGGATCAGTGGTACCCGGAGGGCGCGCGCCTGACCGCGCTGGCGGGCGCCGACGTGCTGTTCTATCCGACCGCCATCGGCTGGCACCCGTCCGAGAAGGGCGAGTTCGGCGCCGGTCAGGCGGCGGCCTGGCAGACCATCCAGCGCGGCCACGCGATCGCCAACGGCGTCTACGTCGCGGCGGTCAACCGCGTGGGGCACGAGAAGCCGCCCGGCGCCGCCGGCGAGGGCCTGGAATTCTGGGGCGGCAGCTTCGTCGCCGATCCGTTCGGGGCGATCGTCGCCGAGGCGTCACGCGACAAGGAAGAGACGCTGATCGTCACCTGCGATCGAACGCACCAGGAGACCGTGCGCCGGAACTGGCCGTTCCTGCGCGATCGCCGGATCGACGCCTACGGCGCGATCACCCGCCGTCTCATCGACGAATGAGGCGCGCCCGCCACCGCGCGCCATCCGCGGCGAAGGCGCCCGAGCCGCCGCCGGCCGCGCTCGGCTTCCGCATGCCGGCCGAGTGGGAGCCGCACGCGGCGACCTGGATCGCCTGGCCGCACGAGGAACGCGACTGGCCGGGCAAGCTGGCCCCGATCGACTGGGTCTACGGCGAGTTCGTCCGCCACCTGTCGGCGGGCGAGCGCGTGCGGATCATCGTCTCGACCGCGGCGGTGGAAAAGCGCGCCCGGGCGCTGCTGCGGCGGGTGGGCGTCGATCGGAAGCGCGTCGACTTCTTCCGCGCGCCGACGGACCGGAGCTGGACCCGCGACTACTGCCCGATCTACGTGACCAGCCGGGACGGCGAGGTGGCCGTCACCAACTGGCGCTTCACCGGCTGGGCGAAGTACGCGAACCACAAGCGCGACGACGCCGTCAACGCGCGGATCGTGCGGCACGACCGGCGGCGGCAGTGGGAGCCGACCGCCGCCGTCGGCAAGCGGATCGCGCGCGTGGTCCTGGAGGGCGGCGCCATCGACGTCAACGGCACCGGCACACTGCTGGCGACCGAGGAGTGCCTGCTCGACGAGAAGGTGCAGGTGCGAAACCCCGGTCTCGGCCGCGAGGGGCTGGAGGCGGTGCTGGGCGCCTATCTGGGCGTGCGCAAGGTGCTCTGGCTCGGGCGCGGCATCGCCGGCGACGACACGCACGGGCACGTCGACGACCTGGCGCGCTTCGTCGACGAGACCACCGTCGTCGTCGCGCAGACGAGCGATCCCGAGGACGTGAATTACGAGCCGCTGCGCGAGAACCGCGCCCGCCTCGAACGAATGACCACCGCCGACGGACGTCCCCTGCGCGTGCTGTCGCTGCCGATGCCCGAGCCGCTGTTCCTCGACGGCATCCGGCTGCCGGCGAGCTACGCGAACTTCTACATCGGCAACGAGGTTGTGGTGGTGCCGACCTTCAACGACCCGAACGACCGCGCCGCCCTCACGATGCTGGCGGCGCTGTTCCCGACCCGGCGCGTGGTCGGCATCCACGCGGTCGACTTGGTCTGGGGCTTCGGCACGCTCCACTGCATGACGCAGCAAGAGCCGGCCGGCTCTTAGAACATCGCCGCCGCGGTCACGGCGAGCACCTTCTCCGACGGCAGGTTGTTCGAGAAGCAGGTGTCCGTCCCCATGAACGTCGTGCACGTCTTGAGCGGGTTGCGAAGCAGGAAGTTGAGCAGACCGCCGACGCTCACCTTCGTCCCGACGGGGACCATCACCCCGGCGTTCGCGCCGATCGTCCAGCCGTAAGTCCAGCCGCTGCTCTCGAACATGCCGGATCCCGAGTCCGTGTGGTCGACGAAGCTTCCCAGGATCGGGCCGGCCAGGATCTCGAACTTCTCCTGCGGAAAATGGATCAGCGGGCTGAGACCGACGTCGAGAGCGATGTTGCTGATGCCCGACGCGTTCATGTTGATCTTGTCGAACGCCACCCCGAGGTTCAGCGAAAAGCGCTCGTGCAGCCGCGAGCCGGCCAGGAGGCCGACCCGCAGCCCCACACCGACGCCGTTTCCGGTGTCGCCCTGGAACGAGTTGATCCCGATCGCGGGGATCACCTGGAAACCCTCCTTCACGCGCGGCGCGCTCACCGCCGCGGCCGGCGCGGCGGCGCGAGGCGGGGCGGCAGTCGTGGCCGGCGGCGCGGCAGCCGAAGCCGGCGGCGTCGCCTCGGGCTCCGCCGCCTCGGGCTCCGCCGCAACCCGGCCCGCGGCCAGGGTCATCGTCACCACCACCATCGTCAGGACCGTCAACCGCTCACGCTTCGTTCGCATGGTTCGCCTCCACTCTCTCTCGGTGGCGAGCGGCGCAAAATCGGCTCACGCTTTCTGGGCGGCCAACGAAACGGTTCGGTGACGGCGGACCTGCTATTCCGCCGCCGCCTCCGCCGCCAGGCGCGCCAGCCGCTTGCGCCGCCGCCGCATCAGCCTGATTACCACGATCGCGGCCACGATGACGACCGCGACGAGGATTCCGTGCTCGGCCCGGCGCGCGTACTTGATGACGTTGTCGATCTGCCCGCCGAAGAGATACGCGATGTAGACCAGCACGGGGACGGAGAACGCCGCCGCGACGAAGTCGTAGATGAAGAACACCGCCGGCCGGACGTGCAACGTCCCCGCCGTGAAGAAGATCGTGAACCGCAGCCCGGGCGTGAACCGCCCGATCAGCACCACCTTGCTGCCGAATTTTCGGAAGTAGGCGCGCGTGCGCAACTGGCGCTTGGGCGTGAAGTAGCGGCGCGCGAGGTTGCTGGCCAGCACGCGCCGGCCGTAGCGCCGGCCGAAGAAGAACGCGATCGTGTCGCCCGCGAGCACGGCGGCGAAGCAGACCAGGAACGCAATGTGAACGTTCAGTTGAACGCCCTGAAACTGTTCCCGGTTCGGATACGACAGGTAGCCGGCCGCAATCAGCGAGATGTCCTCCGGGATTGGCAGGCCGAACCCGCACAGCAGCAGGATTGTGAACAGCCACGCGTACGCCCCGAAGGGCGTCATGTGCGTCAGGTGAGCG
>DATFXS010000187.1:0-12767 GCA_035315605.1 Polyangia bacterium | reverse complement strand
CTTCCAGCTTGGCGAACTCCGTGTCGCCGATGACGCAGAACCGGCACGGGATCTGCGCCGCCACCGCCAGGCCGATCAGCGACTTGTACTTGCCCGGGATGGCGGTGCTCGGGTTCATCTCGAGATCGCGCATCTCGGTCCAGGCGCCCGCCAGCCCCTCCTGCGGGTAGCGGCGCAGGAACTCCGGCGTCATGCCGAAGCTCTGCTCGACCTGCTTGAGCGCGCCCATGCCGTCCATGACCGGCGCCGGCTTCGACGGCGGCGGCCCGCCGGCCGCCATCATCTTCTTCATGTTGGCGACCAGCTGCGCGATCTCCGACCGGTACTTGCCTTCGTCGGTCTGCACGCCGTTCAGCCAGGTGCTCCACTTGCGCGTCAGCGCGCCCATCGCCACCGCCTCGCTGATCTCGGCGTCGGTGGCGCCGTTCAGCTTCGCGAATTCGGTGTGGGCGTAGATGCAGTACTCGCACGGGATCTGCGCGGCCACCGCCAGCCCGATCAGATCCTTCATCTTGCCCGGCACCGCGGTGTTGGGATTCAGGTGCAGCGACTTCATCTCGGCCCACGCGCCGGGCAGGGCCAGATCAGGCGTCAGCTTCATGAAACCGGGAACGAAGCCGAACGTCTTCTGGATGTCGGCCCGGGCCGCGTCGGCCTCGGGTGTGGCGTGCGCCGCGCCCGGCGCGACGAGCGCCGCGCCCAACAGCACCATCAATGTCGTAACTCTGCCTGCAAACCTGGTCATGGCATCTCCTTGGTCTGGATTGTGGGAACGATCCGACTTCGGGAGTGCTACGCGCGTGCGACGCGCCGGTTACGGCGGGATCTTCAGAATGAATGCTCAGGCCGCGAGCGCTTTCACTTCCGCGACCGCCCGGTCGACCTCCTCGGGCGTGTTCAGCAGGCCGGGCGTCAGGCGCGCATACGACGTCGCGTAGGGGCTCGCGCTGGCGACGATCTTTTTCTCGAATAGCCGCTCGACGACGGTTTTGGGCGGCATCCCGTCGATCTCGAAGCAGTTGATGCCGGCCGACAGCTCCGGGGCCATCGGCGTGTGCAGCTTCAGCTTGCCGCCGATCGCGGCCAGGCCTTGCTTGCAACGCGTGGCCAGCTCGTGGATGCGCGCGGTCACGCGCGGCTTGCCGATCGCCAGGTGAAAGCGAAACGCCTCGGCGAGCGCCCAGCGGTGCTCGAACGAGTGGAAGCCGCCCGGCGACACGCGCGGACCGGGCGGCAGCGAATCGGGCGGTTTGCCATGCATCCAGAGCTCGAGCGCCGCCCACTCGAAGGCCGGAATGATGCCGGCGTGACCCTTCCAGGCTTCGGGCTTGCCCCAGACGATGCCGGTGCCGCGGGGGCCGAACAGCCATTTGTGGCAGCCGGCGACGAAGAAGTCGCAGCCGAGATCCGCCATCGAGTCCTGCTCGACGCCGAAACCGTGCACGGCGTCGACGCACAAGAGCACGCGATCGGCGTCGGCGCGCTTCTTGTTGACGTCCGCGATCGCGTCGGCCATCCGGCGGATCGGCAGCTTGACGCCCGTCGACGAGTGCACCCAGGTGCAGGCGACGGCGCGCGTGCGGGGCCCGATCCCCTTCACCAGGTTGCCGACGATCTCGTCGGCGGTCGCCTTCTCCGGGACGGCGTAGAGCGGGATCTTGCGGACGGCGGCGCCGGTGTGCACCGTGCGCTGCCGCAACGCCTCGTGGGTGACGTAGTGATCGTGGGTGGTGGTCAGGATCTCCTGTTTCGGTTTGAGCGGCATGCCGCCGTAGAGCAGCGCCAGACCGGTGGTCGTGTTGCCGGTCAGGGCGATCTCGTCGGGCTTGCCACCAAGATAGTCGGCGGCCGCGGCGCGGATGGCGGCATCCTGTTTGGCGAAGTTCGCCTCGCTGTACGAGACCGGGTTCTCGTCGAGCGCGCGGCGATGCCGCTCGATCGCGTCGCTCACGGCGCGCGGGTGCGAGGTCAGGAACATCAGCGCCATGTGGACGTAGTCGCGCGACAGCGGGAACTCCGCGCGCACGCCCGCCCAGGTCGACAGATCCGGTCCGGGCTTCGCCCGCGGCCCGGCCAGCGCCAGCCGGGCGCCGCCGACGGTGGAGAGCGCGCCGCCCGCCAGCGCCCGGGAGAGGAACCTTCGTCGGTCGATCGTCATGCGGTCGTTTTAAACGGGCGCCGCGGCGGTGTATAGGGGGACATGCACGCTCTCTGCGCCGCGCTGTTGGTGGCCGCTGGCCCCGCCCCCGCCGACGACGTCCTGCACCGCCAGGCGATCGTCGTCGACACCCACGCCGACACGACGCAGTTCATCGCCTATCGCGGCTTCGACATCGCCAGGCCGCAGCCGGAAGCGCAGGTGGATCTGCCCAAGGCGGCGGCGGGCGGCCTCGACGCGCAGTTCTTCTCGATCTTCGTCTTGCCGATGCGCTTCAAGCCGGCCGAGTGGTACGGCGAGGCGGTTCACCAGATCGACGCGATCGACAAGCTGGCCCGGGACAACCCGACCAAGCTGCGCGTCGCCCGGACCGCGGCCGAGGTCCGCGCCAACGCGAGCGCCGGCGTGATCAGCGCGCTCTACGGTCTGGAGGGCGGACACGCGCTGGGGCCCGGCGATCACGCCGCCCAGCTCGAGCACCTGCGCGCGCTGGCGGCGCGCGGCGTGCGCTACATGACGCTGACCTGGACCAACAGCAACGACATCGGCGGTTCATGCGGCGACGCGGGCGACATCCACGGTCTCTCGCCGTTCGGCGCCGACGTGGTGAAGGAGATGAACCGTCTGGGCGTCGTCGTCGACGTCTCGCACGTCTCCGACCCCACGTTCTGGGACGCGATCCGCGCCAGCACGAAGCCGGTCCTGGCGACGCATTCGTCGGCGCGCGCGCTGACCAACATCCCGCGCAACATGACCGACGCGATGCTGAAGGCTGTCGCGGCGAACGGCGGCGCGGTCTGCGTCAACTTCGGGTCGGCGTTTCTCGACGACGCGTTCCACACGGCGGAGGGCGCCGTCTGGGCCAAGAAGCGCACCGGCCCGCCCTGGGAGGCGTGGCGCCAGATCCGCGCCGACGCGCGCGCCATCGAACCGAAGGTACCGCTGGCGCGCCTGCTGGATCACATCCAGCACGTCGCCAAGGTCGCCGGCGTCGACCACACGTGCCTGGGCAGCGACTTCGACGGCGTGCCCGTCACGCCGGTCGGGATGGAAGACGTCAGCAAGCTGCCGGCGATCACGGCGGGCCTGCGCGCGCGCGGCTTCTCGCCCGCGGACGTCGAGAAGATCCTGGGCGGCAACGTGCTGCGCGTGCTGGAAGCGAACGAGAAAAAATAGCCGGCGCTACTTCAGCATCGAATCGGACCAGTCGTGGATCCGATACTTCGCGACCAGGCCCTCGAGCACGAACGGATCCCGCGCGACGAACGCCTCGGCGGCCGCGCGATCCTTGAAGATCCCCATCGAGCCCTGTCCTCCGCCCCCGAACGCGCCGATGCCGATCACCTCGCCGCGCTCGGCGAACTCGTTGATCAGCAGCTTGTGGCGTGGAAACACCGCCATGATCGCATCCATGGATGCGGTGCCCGGTTCGTAGATGATGACGGCTTTCATGCGGCTCTCCTTTGCAGACCGGCGTAACTGTACAATGACGTTCCATGGGCCGCCCGGCGCTGGTCGCGTTCCTCACGTCTCTGGCCACCACCGTCGCGGCCTTCGCGGCGCTGACCGTCGCGGATCGGCGCGGCCATCTGGACTTCCTGCACGGCGGCCACGGTGACGTGGAGGTGCCGTCGATAAATGGCGTGTCGGTCGAGCAGGCCCGCGATCTCCTCCGCTCGCGTGATCTGCTGCTGACGTTGCAGGCCGAGCGGCCGGATCCGGCGATCCCGGCCGGCAAGATTGCGGGGCAGACCCCGCTCGGCGGCTCGCGCGCGCCGCGCGGCACCGCGATCCAGGCGTTCGTCTCGACGGGCGCGGGCGCGGTCGCGATCCCCACGTTGACGGGCGCGCGCCCCGACGACGCGGTGGAGCAGCTGCGCAACCGGAAGTTGTCCGCCGGGCACCGGCGCGAGGAATCGAACGATACGGTCGCGGCCGGCCTGGTGATCGGCACAGATCCGCCCGCCGGTCGCGCCGTCGGTCCGGACACCGAGGTCACGCTGATCATCTCGACCGGACGCGCGCTGAAACCGGTACCCAAGGTCCTCGGCCTCCGCCTCAGCAAGGCGAAGAAGGCGCTGGAGGACGCCGGCTTCAAGGTCGGCACGACCCGGACCGGATCGTCCGACAATTACGACGACGAGGTGATCATCAAGCAGGACCCGGCGGAGAACACGCCGACCCCGCCCGGCAGCGCCGTGAACCTGGTCGTCAACGAGTAGAAGAGACGAAAGGCGCTTTTTTTTCGATCCGAGGCGACGGATAGTGTCTACCAACGGGGTCGGGACCCGCAGGCGGGAACCCCCACCGAGGTGTCTTCCGATGACCGTTACGCTGGTTCGACTTTCGTCCGTGCTCGCGCTCTGCGCGCTGGGCGCGTGCGCCGGTTCCGCCGCGGCGCCGGCCGGCAGCGGCGGTAGCTCGACCGCGGGCAGCGCCGGTACGACGGGCGCGGCCGGAACGACCGGCGCCGCGGGCAGCGCTGGCTCGACCGGCGCGGCCGGGACGGCCGGCGCCGCGGGATCGACGATGGGCGCGGCGGGCACCTCCGGGACCGGCGGCACCGCGGGGACCGGCGGCGCGTCGGGCGGACGCGGTGGCACCACCGGAATCGCCGGCACGGGAGGCAGCGCGGGCACCGCGGGCGGACGGGGCGGCGCGGCCGGAAGCGCCGGCGACGGGGGCGCCGCGGGCGGACGGGGCGGCACCACCGGAACCGCGGGCACCACCGGCGCGGGCGGCTGCACGATCACGGCCACGTCCAGCGTGTCCACGTCGATCGCGACGGTCGGCATCGTCACGTTCACGACCAACCTCGCCAGCGTCGACAGCGCCGAGATCCGCTTCGGCCTCGCGTCGGCGGGGACGACGATGACCGCGCCCGTCGATCTCACGCAGCCGAGCTACCGGACCCTGCTGCTCGGCATGAAGGGAAGCTCCAGCTACGTGTTCCGCATCGTCGCCACCTCCGCCGCCGGCACGTGCCAGAGCCCGGACTACACGATCATGACCGGCGCCGTGCCCAGCAACATACCGAAGCCGACCGCGACGATCATGAACGCCGCCGCGCACGGCAAGGGCTTCATGGTCACCAGCAGCGGCATCAGCGGCACCGGCGCCTGGATCTACGATTCGGACGGCGCGCCGGTCTGGTGGGCGACCGGACCGAGCGGCACCAGCCGCATCGAGATGAGCTGGGACGGCACGAAGATGTACATGATGGCGCTCAACGTCCAGAACACCAACGCCGGGGCGGTCAAGATCGTCGACATGGACGGCGCCAACTCCACGATGGTGAGCGGCATGACCACGTCGCACCACGACCTGACCGCCATCCCGGGCGGCTTCGCGACGCTTCTCTGGAACCAGTCGGGCACCGACGCGCCCTGCTCGCTGGTCGAGCGCGCGGACAGCGGCACGATGACGACGGTGATCGCGAACATGAACACCGTCTACAACTCGAACACCTGGCACACGAATTCGGTCCACTACTACCCGTCGGACAACACGTACACGCTCGGCGATCGCAACCCGAACATGTACGTGAAGGTGTCGCGCACCGGTGAACTAATCTGGCAGCTCGGCGGCACCAACCCCAAGGACGCGGCCAAGTTCTTCTCCGGCGCCGGCACCTGGTCGGTCAACCACGGACACCACATGCTCGCCGACGGCAGCACGTTTTATCTCTTCAACAACGGGACGGCGTTGGGCGGCTCGTCGACGGTGCGCGGCTTCAAGCTGAACACGTCAACCATGACCGCCACCAGCTCGTTCACGTACATGGGCAGCGGCGCCAACAGCATGGTGCTGGGCGACGTCGAGCAACTGCCGAACGGCAACATCCTGGTCACCGCCTCGACGAGCGGCCAGATCACCGAAGTGACGATGGGCGGCCAGGTGGTGGCGACGTTCAAGACGAACGCGTTCGGCTACACCGAGTATCGCGATTCGCTGTACGGCCCGCCGCCGCGATAACCGCACCGCTGAATCTCGCCCCTGCGCCGCACATCGATTACGGTGGGCCCAGGAGGTCGAGAAATGAAGGTCACGCGAGCCATGGCCCTCGGAATCGTGTTCGTGATCGGCTGCGCCGTCGGGGGCGTCTCTTCGCAATTCATCGTGCCGCCCGTGCGGGCGGGGACGAATCCGACGCGCTGGGAGTACTACTGCCTGGAAGACACCGAGAAGCTCGTCGAGCGAAGCGACAAGCTGGGCGCTCAGGGGTGGGAGATGACGGCGGCCAGCGCGGTCGCGGCGCACAACGACCCGTACTTCGTCTGGTGCTTCAAGCGCCCGCTGCCGTAGGCGCTTCTCAGAACGGCGGCTAAGGCGCCGGCGAAGGTGACGGTGAAGGTGCGGCCGGCCGCGGCGCGTTCGCGAACGCGCCCATCGCGGCCAGCCGGCTGTTCGCCAGCGCGGTCATCTCCCCCTCCAGCGCCGCGCGATTGGCGAACAGGCTCCAGGCGGGTTGGTCGGCGTCGGCGGGCGGCGGATCGGTGGCCACGCCGATCCGGCCCACCCAGTCGATGCGCGCGCCGGGCGGCGGGTGGCTGTCGTAAGGCGACCCGGCGTCGCGCATGCGCTCGTTGAACCGCGCCTCCAGATCTGCCTCTCCGCCGGCCGCCGCCGCGGGCGTCGCGTAGAGGCTGGCGATCGGGCGGGCCTCGGCCTGCGCGCGGCTGGCCAGCACGTCCAGGTTGCGGTCGAACTCGAGGCTGCGCCGCACGATGTGCCGCAGGCCCGCGGCGAAGGCCTGGCCGCCGTAGGCGACCGCCGCGAGCTGGTCGGCCATGATCTCGCGCAGCCGGCTGGCCCCGAGCGTGATGCGCAGAAACAGCGCGTGGAATCCGCGCACGAAATGCCAGGCGGGGTTGTAGAACGTCGCGCCGCCGCCCCGGGCGATGCGCACCATCGACGCGAACAGCGACGACTGGACGACCGCCGGCAACCGACCGCCGGCCGTGTCGCGGTTCGAGAAATGGCCGTACTCGTGGGCCAGGATCGCGCGCAGCTGCTGGCGGGTCATCCCTTCCAGGGCGCCGACGCCCAGGATCAACGACCGCTTCCCCTCGTCGCGCACCCGCTTGCGCACCGAGCCGCGCTCGATCACCGCCACCTCCGTCGCCAGCGTCATGTAGACGGCGTCGACCGGCCGCGTCCCGACGCGCCGGGCGACCTCGCGCAGCAACTCCCACAGCGCGGGCGCCTCCGCCTCGGTCAGTGGCCGGCCCGGATCTTCGTCGGCGCCGCGGCGAACGACCAGCGACCGCAGCATCGACCAGACCGACACGATCGCGACGACGCCGACGATCAGCAGGAGCTTGATCGGGATCCGCCCCAGCATCATGAAGCCGTAGATGATCGCGCCCGCCAGCGCCACCACGGCTGCGATCACGATCGGCACCGAGATGTAGTAGTAGACGGCCGCCAGCCCGATCAGCGCGCCGTAGCTAGACCGAAACCGGCGCGTCGTTCGCGCGAAGGCGTCGCGATCCTTGCCGTCGAAGCGCTGGACGGCCGCCAGAGTCTGGCGGCTCATCGTCATCCCGAGCACGAAGATCAAGAACAGACCGCCCAGCCAGACGACCAGCGCGACGGCGCCGATCTTCACCCAGCGGGTGGTCGCCATGTGAGCAGCGACGCCTGACTTTTCTCGGAGGTCGGCCGCCTCCGCGGCCGGCATACCGTGCGCGACCGCCTGCGACAGGAACGCGTCCGCGGCGTCCCAGCGTTCTTCATACACGGCCAGCGTGAACTGGAAGTAATCGGTGCCGATCGATCCGGGGGCCATGCTCTGGAGGTCGTCGATGGCGGCGCGCAGGCCCGCAACGTCATTTCGCTTCACCGCCAGCAGGGCGCTGGTCAGGCTCAGATATTCGTCCTGGTGCTCGTGGCGCGCCTGGTAGAGCAGCGTGTCGGCCTCGTCGAGATCGCTGCGATCGTGACTCTCGTACATCAGCGCCTCGGCCAGCGTGCCCTTGGCCTGCCAGCGACCGCCGGCCGCGACCGCGGCGCGCGCTCTCGTGATCGCCTCGTCGCGGTGCCCGGCGATGCGGGCCAGCGTGGACAGCCGCCAGAGCGTCGGCGCGTGCCCCGGCGCCGCCTCGGCGATCTTCCGGAAGGCGGCCTCGGCCTCGGCCGGATGTCCCTGGTCCATCAGCCGCGTGGCGGCGGCGAAGGCCTCGGGCAGCTTCGGATCGACGCTCGCGAGCTCTGCCTCGTAGGCGCGCTCCTGGGCCGGATCACGGGCGCTGCGATCGGCGGCGCGCGCCGGCCCACAGACCGCCAGCCCGAGCCCGACCGCCAGAAGCCCGCACCATGAACGCCCGCGCACGGGCCAATCGTACATGAATCAGGATTTTTGTCCGCTCGTGTAGACGGCCTTCGACTGCGCGAGGGGCGGCAGGAAGGTGTCGTAGAAGAAGGCGCAGTCGCGCCGCACCTGCTCCTCGCTGAGGCCGAACTTCTCGAGGTCGTACTTGTGCTCCGACTCGTACTTGCGCTGCTTCTCGCCGCGCTTGGCGATGGTCTCGCGCAGCGCCGGCGTCATCTCGTGCCCGAGGAACCGGCACATCTCGTCCATCACGCCCTCGAAGTCGGCCATCATCCGGTCGTAACGGACGATGTAGACGCGGCGCTTGTCGATGAGACCGCCCATCCAGTCCTCGTGGAACTTCTGCAACAGCAGGATCCACGCCTTGTACATGCGATCCAGCCAGCGCTTGCGCACCGTCTCGGGCAGCGACCAGAAGCCGAACGCGCGATCCAGCACGCCCATCACCAGGCTCATCGAGCTCGGGATCACCGACAGGGGATCGCGCGCCATGTACAGGATCTGCGCCTCGGGGAAGCGCTCCATGAACTGCGGCAGCCGCACCGCCAGCGAGAACAGCTTGGCGATGTTGCGATCGGTCCCGTGCAGCACCAGGCTGCGCCGCCACAGCGCGTCTAGCCAGTCGTAGTCGCGCTTCGACGTGTCGCGCACCCGCGGATCGAAGTAAGGGAGCATGTCCTCGTCTTCGAACGACAGGAAGAAGCCGTAGAGGAAGAAGCCGTCCAGGTAGCGGAACAGCACCGCGACGTCGTCCGTCTCGACCGAGGACAGGCTGGTCTGGTGAGCGTCGGTCGTGTGGAACTTGGCGGGGCTCACCTTCTCGAGCAGCGGCAGGATGGGCCGGAGCAGCTTCTGCAGCGTCAGCGACGGATACAGCATCAGGAACAGCTCCATCCCCGAACCGAAGCCCTCGTCGGAGAGAAAACGCTGCAGGAACGTCGTGCCCGTGCGCGGGTTGCCGACCAGCACGATCGGGCGATTCGCGCGCGCCTTCGCGAAGCGCGCGAAGAAGACGTGGTCGAGCGCCATGAAGATGGCGACCACCGTTCGCACGAAGGCGAAGAACACCGCGAGAAAGAGCGGGATGACCCGGATGCCGAAGGTCCGCCGCAGCACGCGGTAGATGGCGCCCATTCTCGAGAGGATGCTGTTCATGTCGAAGTCTCCGCGCGAAACTCCTGTTCGAAAGCCGATGCGAAGCTCTCCAACGCTTCGCCCGGCAAATGGTTGATGCCCGCCGCCGTGCGCCGCCCACCGCCCGTGGGAAACCTCCGGCAGAACGCCTCCGCCGAGATGGCGGAATCGCGCGGCACACGCACCGACACCAGGTAGCCGCCGGCGGTCTTGGGCGAGACGATGGCGATGGCGCTGCCGTCGTGCGCCTTGGCCGCGTCGTTGGCCAGCGTGCCGCTCACGCGGCGCGCCCACGCCGCGTCCGGCAGCACGATCACCACCGCGCCGGGCGCCTTGCGGGCCGGCGACAGCCGCCGCGCCTGCTCCATGTCGTCACGAAATCCCACCGCCAGACGCTGGAAGGTCGGCGACTCGTCCGCGAAGCGCAGCGGATCCGGATAGCCGATCATCTCCTCCGCCAAGTCGACTGGCGGAACGTGCAGGTCGGCGATCGCCTCACCGTAGGCGTTGTAGTTGATCGCGACGCCCAGCTCGTGGAGGCGCTGGGCGGCGTCGCCCGAGATCCCCGCGGCGTCGCACATCGCGCGCGCCTCCGCGGTCAGGCTGTCGCCGAAGGCGCCGACGATGGCCCACGACCGGAACGCTCCGTCCAGGTGCCGATCGACGAGCAGGCTCGTGCAGACGGTGGGGCTGAGATCGATGTGCGCCTCCAGCCCCGGGTGCGCCGGGATGTCGCCGGCGAAGTGATGGTCGAAGTAGCGGACGGAGACGCCGCCCGCCAGCAGCCGGTCCAGCGCCGCCCGGTTCACGTCCAGCGACACGTCCAGCACAGTGCAACCGTCACCGGCGGACGCGACCACACGCTCGAGCAGCGCGATGTCGCGCTTCACGCCGGTGATCAACGTGGCGTCTCCGACCCCGCGGCGCCCGGCCAGCCGCAGCTGCTGCAGCGCGCACAGACCGTCGGCGTCACCGTTGAAGACGTAATTGTGGCTCATGCGTCGTCACCTTCTTCCCGGCCCGCGCGGATGATCCCGCGCTGTTCCAGGTACGCCACCACCATCTCCGCCGCTTGCTCGGGCGAATGCGCGGTCGTGTCGATGGTCAGCTCCGGGGCCTCGGGGCGCTCGTAGGGCGAATCGATGCCGGTGAAGTTCTTCAGGTCGCCGCGCCGGGCCTTCTTGTACAGCCCCTTCGGATCGCGCTGCTCGGCGACGCCCAGCGGCGTGCTGACGAAGATCTCGATGAACTCGCCGTCGGCGACCAGCGCGCGCGCCATCTGCCGTTCGGCGCGGAACGGCGAGATGAAGGCGGTGCTGACGATCAGCCCCGCGTCCACCATCAGCTTCGCCACCTCCGCGATGCGGCGGATGTTCTCGACGCGATCGGCGTCGGTGAAGCCGAGATCCCGGTTCAGCCCGTGGCGGACGTTGTCGCCGTCCAGCAGGTAGGTGTGGCGCTGGCCGGCGTGCAGCCGCTTGTCGACCATGTTCGCGATCGTCGACTTGCCCGCGCCCGACAGCCCCGTGTACCAGAGCACGCACGGCCGCTGTCCCTTCAGCGTCGCGCGGGCGCCCTTGTTCACGTCCAGCGCCTGCCAGTGGATGTTCTGGGCCCGGCGCAGCGCGAAGTGGATCATCCCCGCGCCCACCGTGGCGCCGGACATCCGGTCCACCAGCACGAAGCCGCCCGCCTCGCGGTTCACCTTGTAGGGCGCGAACGGCAGATCGCGATCGAGGTGCATGCTGCAGACGCCGATCTCTTTTTGAATCAGCGTGACGGCGGCGATCCGGTCCAGCGTGCTCAGGTTGATCTTGTATTTGACCGGGTTGATCGTGGCGGTCGCCGTGTTGGGGCCGAGCTTCACCGTGTAGCTGCGGCCGCGAAGCAGGGGCGCGTCGGACAGCCAGACGATGGTCGCCTCGAACTGATCGGCGATCTCGAGAGGGCTCTCGGCCCGCGCGCGATCCACCGGTGGCTCGACCCGCGCCAGCAGCTCGACCAGCGTCGGTCCCGTGTACCAGGGCATCGCCGCGGAATGCGCGCGTACGTTGTCGCCGTTCTCGGCGGAGATCGGCAGGCAGGCGACGCCGCCAAGCCCCAGCTGCGCCGCCAGCTGGCGGAAGTCGCTCTCGATGCGCGCGAACGCCGCCTGCGCGTTGTCGACCAGGTCCATCTTGTTGACGGCGAGGACGACGTGGCGGACGGCCAGCAGCCCCGCGAAGAAACCGTGCCGCCGCGTCGCGGCCGTGACGCCCTGGCGCGCGTCGAGGACGATGACGCTGACGTCGGCGATCGGCGCGCCGTCGCGCAGCGTGCGCGTGTACTGCTCGTCGTTGGCCGCCTCGGTCACGATGAACGGACCCGCGCCGCCGGCGGCGTCCTGGCCCAGGCGGGCGATCAGCGCGCTCTTTCCTTCGCGCGCGCCGCCACATATGTCGACCCGGATGGGGGGCATCAGGTGATCCACATTAGAACTGTGTGAAGAAGGCCCAGATAGCTTCACCAGAAAAAGGCGGCGGCTCGTGCACGCCGTCGAATTCGCACCAGCTGACCGGGTAGCCCGAATCGCATCCCTGATAGTTCACGCATCCGGACGGCGTGCCGGCGACGGTCGTGCTGGTGCAATGGTCGATGCTCAGGAACTTGTCGCGCGCCATCCGACCGTTCGCGATCGGGATCGTCGGATCGCTGAGCCCGTGCGACCCCCAGTACGGCAGCCGGTTCGCGCCCGCGCACGTCCCCATGATCTCGCCCGACATCGGCGCGATGGCGCGGAAGACATTGCCCTCGGCGCAGCCGAGCGCGATGGTCTGGATCGCGCCCATGCTGAACCCGGTCGCGAAGATCCGACTCTGATCGATGCAGAGCTGCGATTCGAAGCGGGAGATCATCGCGTTGACGTAGGGGATGTCGTTGGCGTTCAGCCAGCTGGTCGACAGCGCCTGCGGCGCGACGAAGATCGCGGCGCCCCCCGCCATCGGCTCGATGCCGTAGTACGGGCCCTCCTTGGAAGGCGCAGTGCCCGCGTCGACGGAGGTGTCGTTATACATCATGCCGTGGAACGCGAAGATCAGGCGGTAGGGATGCTTCGCATCGTAGCTGGCCGGCATCTTGATGATGTACTCGCGCGACGTTCCC
>DATFXS010000186.1:0-4627 GCA_035315605.1 Polyangia bacterium | reverse complement strand
CGCTCGGCCGGCTGGAGCTGGACGATCTCGGCCGGCCCGCGCCGGCGGCGGCCGCGTTCAAGCGCGCGCTGGAGCTGGGACCGCCCCAGAGCTTGCGCGACAACGTCCGCGCCCGCCTCGCCGAGGCCCAGGCGCGCATGCGCGCCGAAGGTCAATAACATTCACAGCGCGCGCGCGCGCGCGCGATCGGTCCGCGTGGGCGCAGGCGATGGTTCGGCGGTTGTGAGACAATCCGCCGTCCGTCCATGCCCGCCCTTCGCCGGGGAGTCCTTGCGCTGGTCGCCGCCGTGATCGCCCCGATCACGGCGCGGGCAGCCGACCTCCCGGTGATCCGAATCTTCCCACCGGCCTGCGAGGCGTCGCCCGTATCGTTTGACGACTTCGTCGACACGTTGCGGGTCGAGCTGGCGGGGCGGCAGCCGCATTGCTGCGTGGTCGGCCCGGGCGACGGCGCGGGCGACGCGATCAAGGTCACCCTTTCGATCGAGCCGTGCGACGCCACCGCGGCTCAGCAGATCGACGTGGTGGTCGACGTTGCGAACCCGCCGCGCACGATGCAACGCCCGGTATCGCTAGCCGACCTGCCGCCCGAGGCGCGGCCGCGCGCGCTTGCGCTGGCGGTCGCGGAGCTGATCCGCGAGGCGGGCGAGTCGGCCCGCCACCACCGCCCGCCCTGCCGCCTCCGCCCGAGACCAAACGCGAGCGGGCGTTCGGAGAGCGCATCGACGTGATCGGCAGCGTCGCCGGCGAGATGCGCCACTATTTCGGCCACGGCACGACGCTGTGGGGCGCGCGACTGGGCATCACGCTGTGGTCGGGCCGCTGGCAGGCGACCGCCGACGCGGGCGCCGCCGCGAACCAGAGCCAGTTCAGCGTCGGCGACGTCGACATCCTGCTGGCGAGCGGCGCGCTGTTCGCCGGGCCGCGCTTCGTCGCCGGCCCGGTCGCCATCGACATCGGACCGACCGGCACGTTCGGTTGGGCGCGGATCACGGGACAGTCCACGGATGTCCGCACCGGCGAAGGGTCGGCGCTGGTCGTGACGGCGGGCCTTCGCGCCGCGGTCGAGGGGCCGACCGGGCACATCATCGGTCTCGGCGGCTGGCTCGAGGCGGGCCTGACGGTCCGCCGGCTCGACGCCCAGGTCCAGGGACAAGACGCGGCCGGGATCTCCGGCCCCTATCTGTTGATCGCGGCGGGCGGCCGTTTCGGCCCGGGTTAGGCGACGAACCCGGTTCGACGCGCGCCCGCCCGCGCGTCAGTATGGCTTGCTGGCGTTCGGCGACGATTCGCGTCCGCTCATCCCCGCGACGGCGTCGTCGGCGTCGGACGGAACGCGGCGGAAGCGATCGCGCAAGTCTTCGCGCAGCTCACGGCCCGGCTTGGGAGCCAGCAACAGCCCCAGCCCGGCGCCGACGAGCAGCCCGACACCAAACGTTCCCAGCGTGCCCGCCAGCCAGGCGGTCGTCGAGGTCTTCGTCTGCAGGCCCATCATCTCCAGAATGTCGTCCTTGTCGAGATTGCGCAGTTCCTTGAGCTTCATCATGACTCATCTCCCCTTGTTCGCGTTCGTCTTGCCCGCCGCGTGCCGGCTCTTGCCCTCTTCCTCTTCCTCGAGCTCCCCGACGAGCTCCGCCATCTCCTGCCTCAGCATCGGCAGCACCGCGATGCGCAGCCCGATCCGGACGCCGAGCCGCACGATCCGTCCGGTCAGCGGCGTGAACAGCCCCCCGCCGAGCACGTAGCCGATCCCTAAGGCCGCCGCCACAGTCCCGAATGGATGGCGATCCACGCGTCCCTTGATGTCCAGCGCTTCGCCCATGTCCGCGAACGAGTCGCGCGTTCGATCCCAGACCTGTTCGGCGGTCTGACCGACCTTCTCCATCCGCTTCCCCAGCTTCTTCGCGCCGTCGCCGGCCGCGCGTCCGTTGGGAGGGGTCTCCGCACGCGTCTCCACGGCGTCCTCCTCACCCGCGCCTGCTGGCGACCTTGCCGATCAGGTAGCCGACGGCGATCGCGCCGATCAGACACTTGCCGGGATTCGCCTTGATGTAGCTGGTGGCCGAATCGGAGAGCGACGAGATTCGCCGCCGCGCCTCGTCGATCTGCGGCCGCACGCGCGCACCGATTTCGCGCGCTGTCTCTTCGATCTTTTCCGTCATCTCCATGGTGTCACCTCCTGTTCGAACCGCGGCCGCCGGGACGGCGGTAACCCCAGATGAAACCGAGCAGCACCGCCGCGCCCAGGACGATGACGGGCCGGTGCGCGATCCATCCGCGCCAGTCCGTCCGCCGCGCCACCGCGGCGCGCAGCGCGCTGACCGACCGTTCGACGCGTTCGCGCGATCGCTCGACGGCCGCCTCCGCGCGCGCCACCTCCGTGAACGGCTGCGTCCGCCCCTCTTCGTCGTCGGGTTGTTCCAGATCGACCCGGGTGTCGGCCGCCTCGAGCTCGCTGTCGTAGGGCGCGGCCATGACTAGTGCGACCTCGGCAGGAGCCCGTTCGATCCTGGCATCAGCGCGTTCGGCCTGGCCGCGAGCGCGTTGACGCTGCGGCTGACCTCGTGCTTCGTCCCCTGCATGAGCTGGATCCGCTTCATGCGCCGCGCGATCACGACCAGCGCGATCAC
Organism: Polyangia bacterium; assembly: GCA_035315605.1. Lineage (GTDB taxonomy): Bacteria > Myxococcota_A > Polyangia > Fen-1088 > Fen-1088 > JADGRB01. The sequence continues at coordinate 1,997 of DATFXS010000186.1, read as the reverse complement.
GCCGGCGACCAGGTGCAAGAGCGCGAGGCCCAGGAACGCGATCGGCGCGCCGATGACCCGCGCCAGGGCCATGCCGGCGGCGATGCAGCCGAGACCGTACCCGACCGCGATGATGAAGCCGCCCGCCAGCAGCATGCCGACGTCGCGCGCGTAACTCTTCGCGTCGGCCGTCATTTCGACGCGGGCCAGACGAATGTGGTCGGCGACGAGCTGGCCGAGCCCGCTCGCCGTCTCCTTCACGAGCGAGATGATGCCGTCGCCCGAGTCGTCGTTTTCCAGCGTGCCCATTCCGCAAGGAACGTAAACACGACCGTTCTCCGTGCAAGCCCTGGAAATCGGGCGCTACTTCGAGTGCGGCGACGCACCATCCAGGGGCGCGGGACAGACGTCGCGCAGCTTGCATCCCTTGCAGGCCGCGCCGCGCCAGATCCGATCGAAAAGCTCCTGCACGCGGTCCAGCAATCCGTCGTCCGCGCCCGCGAAGCCGAGCTCGAAGTTGCGCCGCCCCGTCCCCTTCGCCCCCAGGCCGGCCCCGGTCCAGTTCGCGCTGCCGACGTAGACGAAGGCGCCGTCGACCACGACGGTCTTGAAGTGGACCCGCGGGCAAGCCCGCAGCTGCAGGACGCGCGCCAGTGCGGGGCGGCGCGCCAGAGTGGCGCGGAACGGGCGCGAGGGCGGGGTCGCGTGCAGGATGCGCAGCTCGACGCCGCGCGCGGCGAGCTCGTCGAACACTTCCAGGATCGAACGGTAGGCCGACGCCGACGGGCGGGCCCCCGTGCGCGCCGTGCGCCGGCGCCCCGGGACGGCGCGGTGATCCTCGACCATCAGCTCTTTCAGGTTGGCGGTGGCGATCCAGACGCTGCGGCGCGCGTCCATCGCCGCGCGCACCACCCGTTCGTAATGGCCCCGCCCGGCCACGAGCTCGAGCGCGAACGGCCGCGCACGCTCGACGAAATCCACGACGGCCGGGCCGCTACCCTTCCTGATCGGGCGGCGGCGCCAGCGTCAGCAGCGGCTGCTGCGTCAAGCGGCGAGACCGCTCCGATTTCTGCCGTTCCGGCAGGTCGGGCCCGACCGCGCGCGCGTCGACCTCCTCCAGCGGCGCGACCTCTTTCTTGCCGCGCGCGTCCAGCTCCTCGAGGCGCCGCGCCGACACGACCACCCGCTGCTCGAACGACCGCAGCGACTTGTTGAAGTGCTTGACCGATTGGTTCAGCGCGTTGCCCAGATCCGCGAAGTGATCCATCACGGTCGCGATCCGCTCGTGCAGCCGGCGCCCCTCGTCGCTGATCCGCTGCGCGTTCTCGGCCAGCCGCTCCTCGCGCCAGCCGAAGCTGGCCGTGCGCAGAAGCGCGATCAACGTCATCGGCGTCGCCACCATCACCCGCTGCGCCTGCCCCTCTTCCATCAGCTCCGGCATCTGCTCCAGCGCGACGCTGTACAGCGGCTCGCCCGGCAGGAACATCACCACCATGTCGGGCGCGGCGTCCAGCGCGTCCCAGTAGCTCTTGGCCCCGAGCTTCTGCATGTGCGCCCGCACCTGAGCCGCGTGCTGCCGGTACTTGGCGGCGCGCACCTCGTCGCTGGCCGCCTCGCGCGCCTCCAGATACGCGCCGAGCGGCGCCTTCGCGTCGACGACGATCCGCCGCCCGCCCGGCAGATGGATGATCATGTCGGGGCGCAGCCGACCGTCGACGCCCGCGATGGTCGTCTGCTCGTCGAAGTCGCAGTGCTCCAGCATCCCGGCCAGCTCGACCACGCGCCTGAGCTGCATCTCGCCCCAGCGTCCGCGCACCGCCGGCGCCTTCAGCGCCGCCACCAGGCTGCCCGTCGCGTCGCGCAGCTTGTCCTGCGTCGCCGAGATCCCGATCATCTGCTGGCGCAGCTCGCCGTAGGCGGTGCCGCGCTCGCGCTCCATCGCGCGGATCTGCTCGTCGAACTTCTCCAGCGACGCGCGCACCGGCCCCACCATCCCCTCGATCGCCTTCGTCTGCGCC
>DATFXS010000185.1:0-2871 GCA_035315605.1 Polyangia bacterium | reverse complement strand
TGCCGGAACCTCCCGAGCCGGTTCCGATGCCGCCGCCTGTGCCGGTGGTGTTCCCGGTGCCGGTCGTGATGCTGCCCGCGGCGCCGCCCGCCCCGGTCGGCCCACCGCCGGTTCCGGCCGTGCTGCCGCCGCTGCCGGTCGTGCCCGCGACGCCCGTCGCCGACGTGCCCGCCGCCCCGGTCATGTTCGCGTCGCTGTAGCGAAAGAATTCGTCGGGGCCCTGGCAGCCGAGCGCCAGCGCCAGACCGGCGACCGGCACCACCGCGACCCACCGACGCAGAGGGAAGAGAGCTCTAAGCGGGAACATGACTAGTTATCGAGCTTTATCGAATAGACCGTCAGTGTACCGCAGACTGCGCCCGCGCGCCCGCCCCCATAATCGACGCGCCGCAGGCAACTCCCTTGGACCCCAGTCGAAAAGGTGCTTCGATGACGCGCGACATGAGGCTTCGGGGCGGGTTGGCGTTGCTGTTCGGACTGGTCCTATCGGCCTGCTACACGCCACTGCGAACGAGCCCTCCCGACGCGGGTCAGGTGCCGCGGGTGGCGCTTCCGGGACTGGCGGCGAGTCGGGCGCGGGCGGCTCGGCCGGCGCCGGGACGGCGGCACGCGGAGGTTCTTCTGGCGGCGGCGCGATCGGCGGCGGGCGGGGCGGCTCTTCCGGGAGCGGTGGCAGCATTGCCGGATCTGGTGGCGCGGGAGGCGCGGGTGGAGCAGCGGCCACGGGCGGTACCGGAGGCGCGGGTGGCACCGGGGGTGGCGCGGCTTGCAACCCGGCCTGCGACGTTACCCACGTCTGCATTGCGGGGCACTGTCTGCTCGCCGATGCCCAGCAGTGCGTGACCGGAGCGCAGTGTGCGTCCGCCACCTGCAACCCGTTCTACGCCGACGTCGATGGCGACGGTTACGGCGCGGGCCAAGCGATCGGATTCTGCACGCTCACCGCGCCGCTCATCGGCTACGCCGCTCAGAACGGCGACTGCTGCGACGACGCCGCCAACATCGCGCTCGCGAAACTGATCCACCCCGGCGCCGACTTCCAGACCACCAGCGCCGGCGGCATCTGCGGCGGCATCACCTGGTACTACGACTGCAGCGGCGCGGTCGAGAAGTCGCGCCAGCTATGCGCCGGTTGCACGTCTCTTCCCGATTGTACGTGCAGCTAGACGGAATTCACCGACGACGATTGCGGGAAGATTGAGCCCGCCACCGGAGGATGCGCCATCATCACCGCCGGGGGTCAGCAGTGCATGTTGATCAACGCTAACAGCGGGCCGCTTGGGTGCCGTTAGCGGAGCCCGTTACGCGCCGTCAGTTCTCGGTGATGCTGTTGATCTGCAGGTTGATCGTGCCCGCGGCTGTGCCGCCGGCAATGTTGACCTCGATACCCTTGATCGGCTCCTTGTTGTACGCGGCGCCGCCAGGCGTGTAGCAGTTGACCGTGAAGTCGCTGTACTTGAGGGTGGCGGGGAAGGACGTGACGGTGTTGCACCAGGTCGTTGTGCCATTGGTGACCTGCACGCGAATGGCCACGCCAGCGCCTGTCGTGCTGTTGGTGACGTTGAAGACGAGACCGTTCCCTTTGGGCGCCACCAACGTCGGTGTTTCTCCGCCCGAGCTTTGGCCGACGCTAAAACCGATGCCAGCGTACGAATAGTTCGATCCGCTGACGGCGACGATGTTTCCCGTCAGCTTCAACATGTTGGTGGTGAACGCGGCCATCGGCGCGGGCATCACCATCGATCCATAGCTGTCGGCGTAGGTGTACGGGTAGCCTGAAAAGCAACCGCCTGAGACAGGCATCTGCACGAAGCCGTTTGTGGAGACGTTGAAGGTCGGCGGGCAGCTGCCGGTCGAACCGCCGGTGCCGGTGGTGCCGGCGCTGCCGACGGAGTTGCCCGCGCCGGTCGAGCCGGCGGTGCCGACGGTGTTGCCGGCGCCGGTCGAGCCGGCGGTGCCGACGGTGTTGCCGGCGCCGGTCGAGCCGGCGGTGCCGACGGCATTGCCGGCGCCGGTCGTGCCGCCGCGGCCGACTGAGTTGCCGGCGCCGGTCGTGCCGGCGCTGCCGATTTGATTGCCGGCGCCGGTGCTGCCCGCGCTGCCGATCTGGTTGCCGGCGCCGGTGGTGCCCGCGTTGCCGGTGGTGTTACCCGCCCCCTGCGTGTTGCCCGTGCCGGCCGAGCCGCTGGCCGGTCCCTGGACGACTTCGCCCGAGGTGCACGCGTAAAGGAGGAAAGCGAAGGTGAAGGCAGAGCCTGCGAGCGCACCAAGGTTACGAGTCATGACCAAAAGGCCTTTCAGCTTAGGGTTATTGCGGGCCCGGAAACGCTACCTTTTTACTCCGATCGCCAGATCCGGGCAACCCAGCCGCACGTGCACGGCTGGCGCCGCGCCGCCGCGTCTTGACGATTCGCGCTTCAGCGCAACCTTGAAACTCTGGGGGAGGGCTGGCGCGGCAAGCTCATGCGACGGTTCCTGGTGGGGTTGATGATGCTGGTGGGTCTCGTGGCGGTCGCGCCGCGCACCCGCGCTGACGATGCGATGTGGCGCACCTTCCGCGGGCGCGTGGTGTTCAGCGACATCGCCCCGGCGCCCGCGTACAACTTCCCGTCCGGCCAGGCGCGGACGGTGGCGCTGCAGCGCATCGGGCGGTCGGAGATCGATCAGACGGACGGGTTCTGGCGCATCCACATGGTCGTGTTCCTGGAGCGGCCCGCCACGACCGACACCCTCCTGCTGCGCGCGTTCGACGTCGGCGCGCCGAAGGCGCAGCCGGGGCGGTCGTCCGAGCCGCGGCAGGTGCGCGTGTTCGAGGTGCCGGCCGAGCGCGGCGCGACGGAGCTGCGCCTGGATGACTTCGTGGTGACCGAG